>JAATFK010000344.1 GCA_015655225.1 Solirubrobacterales bacterium
CGCACGCCGGTGCGCGAGGCGTTCCTGCGGCTCGAGTCCGAGGGTTTGCTGCGGCTCTACCCCAAGCTCGGAGCGCTCGTCGTGCCGGTGTCGGTCGGCGAGGTCGAGAGCGTGATGGAGACGCGGCTGCTGGTCGAGCGCCACGCGCTGGAGAAGGTGATCCGCCAGCGGGTTCCGCTCGAACAGGAGCTGACCGAGGCGCTGGCCCGCCAGCAGGAGCTGGCCGACGCGGGCCGCGCCGGGGACTTCGTCGAGGCCGACCGCGAGTTCCACCGGCTGTTCGTCGCGGGCGCCAGCAACCCGATCCTGCTCTCCCTGCACGACTCGCTGCGCGACCGCCAGCGCCGCATGGGCCTCGTCGCCCTCGCGCGCGACGCCGACCGCACCCGTGCGATCCTCGCCGAGCACCGCGAGCTGACGGCGGCCGTCCTCGACGGCGCGCCCGAGCGGGCGAGCGCGCTGATCGGCCGCCACCTGCACGCGACCGTCGCGCTGCTGCTGCCGCATCCGCCCCGTCCCGACAACCCGTAGGAGCCCACCTCAGATGACCACCGAAGACCGCCGGATCGTCGCCGGCCTCGCGGCCCAGGAGCGCCTGCGCACCGCCGTCCTCTCCGGCGACGCGCGCCGGATCGGCTGGAAGGCCGGCCTCGGGACCGCGGCCGCGATGGAGAGACAGGGCACGAGCGCGCCGGTCTCCGGCTTCCTGACCGACCAGACGCTCGAGCCCGACGGCGCGACGATCTCGATCGACGGCTGGGCGGACGCGGCGCTGGAGCCCGAGATCGCGGTCCGGCTCGGCGCCGACCTCGCGCCCGGCGCGAGCCGCGAGGAGGCGCTCGCCGCGATCGCCGAGGCCGGCCCGGCGATCGAGCTGGTCGACCTCGACCCGTCGCTCGACCTGGAGGCGATCCTCGCCGGCAACGTCTTCCACCGCCACGTCCTGCTGGGCGAGCTGCGGCCACTCGCCGGCGCGGACCTGGCCGCGGCGCGGCTGGAGCTGCGGATCGACGGTCAGGAGCCGCGACTCGGCCTCGACCCGAGCGAGCCGCTCGGCGACCTCGCCGACGTGGTGCGCGCGCTCGCCGACCAGCTGCCGGCGACCGGCGACGTGATGCTCGCGGGCGACGTGATCATCACCGGCTCGGCCGTGCCGGCGCTCCCGCTGCGCGGCGGCGAGCGGATCACGGTGACGCTCGCCGACGGCCCCAGCGTGTCGGTCGCGATCGCCTGAGCGCGCGCGGCGCGAGCGCGGGCGCTAGGCGGTCGCCGGCTCGGCGCTTGCGACGACGCCCGCGTCGTGCAGCCGCCCGATCTCGCCGGGCGCCAGCCCGAGGACGTCCGCCAGGACCTCCTCGGTGTGCTCGCCGAGCCGCGGCGCGCGGCGCGCCGGCAGGCGCTCGAGCGCGTCGAAGTCGAGCGGCGAGGAGGGCATCAGGTAGGTCCCGATCCCCGGCTGCTCGACCGGCTCGAACATCGGGTTCTCGACGGAGACGCGCGGGTCCTCGGTGACGAGCTGGCGGAACGTCTGGTACGGGCCCCACGAGACGCTCGTGCGCTCGAACGCCTCGCGTATCTCGCCGAGGTCGCGGGCCGCGAACCACGGCCGCAGCATCGCCGTGATCAGGTCGCGGGCGCCGAAGCGGCCGGCCTCGGTCGAGAGGTCGTGCCCGGTCGCCTGCTCGATGCTCGCGCAGGCGGGACCGATCCCGGTCACCTCCTGCAGCGCGGTCCACTGGCGCGGCGTGAGCGCGACGACCATCACGCGACGGCCGTCGCGGGTCGAGAAGTCGTGCCCGAACGCGCCGTAGAGGTAGTTGCCGTCCTTCGGCTGGTCCTGGGCGCCGAGCTGGGCCTCCGCGATCCGGCCGAGGTTGCCGACCATCGCGAACGCGACGTCGGAGAGCGCGAGCCGCACGAGCGTGCCCTCGCCGGTCAGCCGGCGGCGCCGCTCGGCCGCCAGCAGGCCGGTCGTCGCGAGCGTCCCCATCGCCACGTCCCATGCCGGCAGGACGCTGTTGAGCGGCTCCGCGAGGTTGCGCGGGCCGGTCGCCCAGGGGAAGCCGGTCGCCGGGTTGACGGTGTAGTCGACCTCGCTGGAGCCGTCGCGGTTGCCGGTCAGCGCGACCATCACGATGTCCTCGCGGAGCGCTCTCATCGCCTCGTAGGAGAGCCAGCCGCGGGCCGGGAAGTTCGTCAGGAAGAGGCCGGCGTCCTCGCCCGGCGCGCCCACGAGCGCCTGCACCAGCTCGCGTCCCTCGGCATGGTGGAGGTCGACCTGGATCGAGCGCTTGCCCTTGTTCAAGCCGGCCCAGAAGAGGCTCACGCCGCTCTCCGACAGCGGCCAGCGGTCGCGGTCGAGGCCGCCGCCGATCTGGTCGAAGCGGATCACGTCGGCGCCCAGCTGGGCGAGCGTCATGCCGCCGAGCGGCGCCGCCACGAACGCGGAGCCCTCGACCACGCGCAGGCCCGCGAGGATCCCGCCCTGGCCGCTCACGCGACCACCCCCACGAGGCGCCAGTCGAGCACGTCGACCGGCTCGTCGCCGGCGTCGGCGTCGGCTCGCACCGCCGCGACGCGCGAGCGCAGATGCACGAGGCCGCCGCCGCCCGGCAGCGGCTCACGCCGCTCCAGCTCGATCCGGCTGTGCAGCGTGTCGCCCTCGAAGACCGGCGCCAGGTGGTCGCAGCCGTGCCAGGCGACGATCGTCGCGAGGCTCGGCAGCGCGCGCGAGAGCTGGCCCGCGGCGACGCCGATCGTGTGGCCGCCGTAGACGAGCCGCTGGCCGCCCTGGCCGGCGGCGCGGTCGTGGTGGGCCATCGCGACGTTGAGGCTGAGGCGCGCCAGCTCCGGCGCACTGGAGACGACGTCGCCGCCGGCGACGTCCCACGTCGCGCCCTCCTCCAGCTCCTCGAACGTCTCCCCGGGGACCGCGGCGCGCAGCGCGTCGAGGTCCCAGCCGTCGAGCGGCGCGGCGAGCGTCGCCGCGTCGAACGGCTCCGCCTCGCCGCCGACCTCGTCGGCGTGGCCGGTCGCGCGCTCGGCGTCCCGCAACGGCAGCATCGCGCAGCGTTCGAAGTCGAGCACTGGACGTCCCTCCTGGTCGACGGTCACGATCCGCAGGACGGCGAGGCCGGTCGCGGCGCGGTCCGGGCGCACCCGGTTCTGCTTCAGCGCGACGACCGTCGTCGTCGTGTGCAGCGTGTCGCCGATCGACGGCGCACGGCGCAGCACGAGCCCGCGGTAGAAGAGGTTGGCGATCACCCGCCGCGTCAGCAGCGTCGACTGGCCGATCGCGACGTCGCAGACGAGCGCGGGGTGCGCGAGCGCGGCGTCGCGGCCGAGCACGCGCCGCGCGAGCGTCGCGTCGAGCGCGAGCGGGAGGCGCGTTCCGAGGATCGCCTGGTGCAGCGCGGCGTGACCCTCGGTCAGCGTCATCGCGGGGGCGCGATCCTCGACGGCGCCGCGCTCGAGATCGTCGAAGTACGGGGCCGTCGGGGGCCGTGTGGGCGTGGTGGGCTCGGTCATCGAACGCGCAAGATTGACACGCGCGGGATTCCGGCGCGAGAAATCGGGCGCGAATCCCCGTGCCCGCTGTTCGCACCCTTTTCGAGGACGATGCGCGCGCCTGGGCCGACGCCTGCCGACCGGCGGATCGGGTAGCAATGCGGGATGCACGCGCGGCCTTCGTCCCTCCTCCGCCGCGCGCTCGCCGGCTGCGCCGCGCTCGCGCTGCTCGCCGGCTGCGGGGCGGCGGCGCGACGACCGTGACGACGACGCGGACGATCGTGACGGTCGCCGCCGGCTCGGTCTGGAACGGCGGGATCAGAGCGCACGGATCACGCGAGCTGCGCCCGACGCTCTGCGGCAGGCTCGCGAACGTCAGAGGCGTCGTCGTGCGCACGACGGCGGGACGTCCCGCGTCGGCGAGAGCGACGAACGCGGTCGTCCTCGACGCGGTCGGCCACGTGATCCGCAACAGAGGCAGCACGCCCGTGCACGCGTACCTCTACTGCCACGCCTGAGCGCCTAGGGCGTCTGGACCGACGGCTCCGACGCCGCGCCCGCGGTCGCGACGTCTCTCGCGTACGTGTGGCGCGCCTTCAGCAGGATCACCCCGGCGGCGCCGAGGGCGATCAGCATCAGCAGGAAGCTGTACTCGAGCCCGCGCGCGGAGGCCTTCGAGACGCCGTCGCTGTGCGTGCCGGGGACCGCCTGGTGCGGCGAGATGCCCACGACGAGGTCCGCGATCGCGCCGAACAGCAGCGGGGCGATCGCCTGGCCGACGGTCCGCAGCGCCGTCCGCACGCTCTCGGCCCGCCCCCAGAGGCCGGCCGGCATGATGTCGAGGCGCGCCGCGTCGAGCGGCGGGTTGGCCGCCGAGAGCGCCGCCGAGCCGCCCATGAAGAACCACACCGCGGGCCCCAGCGACGGCGTCACGATCCCGATCACGAGCAGCACGGCCGCCACCAGGTAGGCGATCGTCGGCACCCAGATGCGCGCGTTCAGGACGCCGCGGCGCAGCAGCCCGTCGGTGATCGGCCCACTCACGAGCGTGCCGAGCAGCGCGGCGAGCACGACGAGGCCGAGGACCCCGGTCGCCTCCGTCTGGCTCGCGCCGTAGTGGCCGCGCACGAAGACGATCGCGAACGTCTGCAGGCCGGTGAGGAAGAAGTAGCCGAGCGCCGACGCGACGATCAGCACGGTGTTGGTCGGGATGCTGAGGATGTAGCGGACGGCGCGCGGAAGCGACATGTTGTTCGCGTCCTCGCGCAGGACGCGGCGCCAGTCCGGCCGCACGCCGTGGGCGCGGACCGCCTCCTCGGCGAGGTTGTCGTCGCGGATCGGCACCGCGTCCCCGTCCTCGGCGAGCGGCGCCTCGCCGCGCGCGGCGCGCTCGAGGTCCTCGGCGCCCCGTTCGAGGCGGCTCGTGCCGCCCCGCTGGGGCTCCGGCAGCGTTCTCCAGAGCGTGCGGGCGAGGAAGAAGCCGGGGATGCCGAGCACGAAGAACGCGGCGCGCCAGGAGATCGCGCCCGAGATCGAGCCGCTGATGATGAAGCCGACCGCGGTGCCGCCGATCTCCCCCGCGAGGATGTAGCCGTAGACGCGCACGCGCTCGCGGACGGGGAAGTAGTCGCCGGTCAGCGAGGCGATCGCCGGGCCCGCGATCGCGGTGACGGCGCCGAGCGCGAGGCGCGTCAGCAGCAGCGTCGAGTAGGAGCCCGCGAAGCCGCTCGCGAACGACGCGATGCTCCACAGCACGATCGACGCCGCCAGCACTCTGACGCGCGGCAGCCGGTCGACGAAGATGCCGGCCGGGATCGCGAAGATCGCGCCGACGATCAGCGAGACGGAGCTGAGCAGGCCGACCTGCGTGTTGCCGATGTGCAGCGACGGCTCCAGCTGGGCGGCGACGGCGCCGACGGTCGAGGCGTCGGCGGTATTGAGCGCGAGCACCGCGCCGAGCAGGAGGATCACGCGCGCCCGCGCGGGACCGCCGACCGCGTCGACGACTCTCGCCTCGACGCGACCGCGCGCCCAGCGCAGCAGCGACACCGTCCCGGTCGCCGCGCGCGAGGCTCCGCGACCGAACGTTCCCCCGGTCCCCCCGCCTGCTCCGTCGCTCGCCATCCGCACAGGGTGACGGGGATTGCCGGACGAGGCGTTGCCGGGGTGCGCGTTCACACGGGTGTTGACGGTCTGTTCACCAATCAGGGGTCGCCGTGGGACAGACTCGACGGGCGACGCTGCCGCGCCGCGGTCTCGGGGGATGGGGGCCGCACCGAGAAAGGGGGCACCGCGGCGCGGCGCTCGCCCGGGCCCGGTGCGAGGCGGCCGGAGACGGTCCGGGGGGACGACGTCCGGCCGCCCCTCCCGGCATGCTGCGCGGGTGCTCGCGCTGATCCTGCTGGTGCTGTCGATCGGGCTCGCGGACGCGGTCAATCCCTCGACCGTCGCGCCGGCACTCGTCCTCGTCACCGGCCCGGGCGGCGCGCAGCGGCTCGGGCGCTTCACGCTCGGCGTCTTCGTCGTCTCGCTCGTCGGCGGGATCGCGCTGCTGCTCGGCCCCGGGCAGCTCCTGCTCGACGCGCTGCCGCACCCGAGCGCCCACGCGAAGCACCTCGGCGAGGCGTTCGGCGGCGTCGTGCTGCTGGCGCTGGCGGTGGCGCTCTGGATCGGCCGCCACCGGGTCGCCGCGAGCATGGCCGCCGCGGGCGACTCCGACCGGCTCGAACGGGGCGCGTTCGCGCTCGGAGCGGGGATCATGGCGGTCGAGCTGCCGACCGCGCTGCCGTACTTCGCGGCGATCGCGGCGGTGATCGCGGCGGACGTGCCGCTGCTCGTGCGCATCGCGCTCGTCGCGCTCTACAACGTCGCGTTCGTCGCGCCGCTGCTGGCGCTGCTGGTCGCGCGCGAGCGGCTCGGCGAGCGCGGCACGGCGCGGCTCGACGCGCTCGGCGCGCGCCTGCGCGAGCGCGGGCCGGCGCTGCTCGCGGGGCTGCTGGCGGTGCTCGGCGTGGCGGTCGGGCTGGTCGGGGTGATCGGGCTCAGCTGAGGGGGGGCGGGGCGTCGCCCGGACGGGCGCGTTACCAGGCCATCAGCTCGGCGAGGTCCTGGCGCAGGCCGGGGAGCGTGAAGCGGATCCAGACGCGGCGCATGTCGCTGGTCTCGCCGTCGACGTAGCGGCGCATCCCGGTGAACGCGAGCGAGATCAGGGCGACCGCGCCGAGCACGGAGAAGGTGCGGACGGCGTCGCGGTCGACCGGGGCGCCGGTCAGCTCCTCGTAGGTGGTGAGGAACCACTCCGGGTCGGCGACGCCGCCGAGCAGCGTCGTCTTCGGTCGCAGGTGCTTGCCGGCGGTGTAGGCGAGCGCGAGGTAGCCGAGGTCGAAGCGCACGTCGCCGTGGTGGGCCAGCTCCCAATCGAGGATCCCGCTGACGCGCCCGTCCTGGAGCAGCAGGTTGCCGAGCCGGAAGTCGCCGTGGACGAGGCCGCCGCGCTCCTGCGGCGGCTCGTGGGCGGCGAGCCAGTGGAACGCCTCGCGGGTGATCGGGTCGCGCGTGAGGCCGGCGCGCTCGTGCACGTCGCGCCAGCGGGCGACCTGGTCGGCGAACGTCAGGCGGGGGACGACGCCGGCGAGCGGCGCGACGTCGAGCGTGTGGATCCGCGCGAGGTTCGTGACGACGTCGCGGGCGATCCCGCGGGGTCCCTCCCAGTCGGCTCTGAGTGCGGTGTGCTCCTGTGCGCGCCAGAGGTTCGGGGCGTCGCCCGGCAGGTGGTCCATCGCGAAGAAGGGGCCGCCGAAGGGGGAGTCGGTGTCATCGTCGTCGGCGTGGAAGCCGAAGACGCGCGGCGTGCGCACGTCGTGCGCGGTGAGCGCGTCGAAGATCCGGTACTCCGCCTGGAGGTCGGTGTCGAACAGCCCGTGCGGGACCTTCACGCGGACGACGTAGGAGCGCTCGCCGCCGCCGCCGCTCGCGAGGGTCGCGGCCGCGAGGTAGGTGTGACGCGAGTAGCCGCCGGCGAGCTGCCGGACGGCGGTGACGCGGTCGCCGGCGCCCAGCTCGCCGTCGCGCCGGAGGACGGCGGTCAGCAGCTCGCGCTGGGCGGCGGTCGGATCGTCGTCGCTCACGCGGCCCCCTCCAGCTCGGCCGCCAGGAGCGCGACCTCGGCGTCGGCGAGGCGGCGCAGGGCGGCGTGGACCTCCCCCGCGAACACCGTCGCGGCGGGTGACGCGTCCGCACGGAGCGCGTCGAGCAGGTCGCAGACGACCTCGCCGGCCACACGCGCGTCGCGGGCCTCCCCGAGGCGGTCGACGAGGTCGGCGCGCTCCCACGCCGTCAAGGCCGCCACGTCTTCCAACGGGAGCACGACCTCGGCGACGAACGCCTCCAGCAGCGGTCCGTACCCCGCCAGCTCCACCGTCAAGTGGCGCGACGCGCTCGCCGCCGACAGCAGCTGCCCGCGCGCGAACTCGCCGGAGGGGTCGGTGGCGCGCGCGGCCTCCCGGGCGGTCGCACCGATCGCGGCGACGACCTCGGCGGGCGTCAGGGGGCTGAACACCTCAGCGGCGCCGGCGGTCGAACGGCGGCTCCGCGTACGGCGGGAAGCCGGTCGGGAGGTCGTCGCTGACGGTCGCCGCGAACGCCGGCGGGCGCTTCTCCAGGAACGACTGCGCGCCCTCGGCCGCGTCGACCGAGGCGGCGCGCTGCTCGATGTAGATCGACTCCATCCGGTGGGCGTCCATCGGGTGGGCGGCGCCGGCCATCTGCCACAGCAGCTGGCGGTTGAGCGCGACCGAGACGGGCGCGCTGCTCGCCACCAGCTCGCGGGCGATCGCGTAGGCGGCGGGGAGCAGCTCCTCGGGCGGGTGGACCGAGCGCACGAGGCCGGCGTCGAGCGCCTCGGCGGCGTCGAAGATCCGCCCGCTGTAGGCCCATTCGAGCGCCTTGCTCATCCCCACGACGCGCGGCAGGAACCAGCTCGACGCCGCGTCCATGCACATCCCGCGCCGGCTGAAGACGTAGCCGAAGCGCGCGGTCTCGGACGCCAGCCGGATGTCCATCGGCAGCGAGAAGGTCGCGCCGAAGCCGACGCCGGCGCCGTTGATCGCCGCGACGATCGGCTTCAGGCAGCGGAAGATCCGCAGCGAGACGAGGCCGCCGCTGTCGCGGATCACGTCGCCGGGCAGGATCTCCTCGGTGCCGCGCATTCTCGCGCGCTCGACCACGTCGAAGCCGCCGGCGCCCTCCGAGAGGTCGTAGCCGGCGCAGAACGCGCGGCCACGGCCGGTGACGACGACGGCCCGCACGTCGTCGTCCTCGTCAACGAGATCCCACACCTCCACGAGCTCGCGCTCCATCGTCGAGTTCAGTGCGTTGAGTCTGTCGGGACGGTCCAGGGTGATCGTCGCAACGCCGTCGTCGACGTCGTAGCTGATGGTCGTGAAGGGCATCGTCGCGTCTCCTGCCGGGGGTCTCGACCAGTCTCGACGGCCCGCCCGGGCGGCGGAACTGGACGTTTCGCCAGTCCCGCCGCCGTAGCGACGCGCCGCGACGCGGTTCACGCCCAGCGCGTCGTGACGACCTTCGTGCGCGTGTAGAAGCTGAAGGCATCGTCGCCGTTGGCGTGGAGGTCGCCGTCGATCGAGTCCTTCCAACCGGAGAACGGGAACCAGGCGATCGGCGCGGCGACGCCGACGTTGACGCCGACCATCCCGGCCTCGACGGAGTAGCGGTACTCGCGCGCGGCGCCGCACGAGGCGGTGAAGATCACCGAGGCGTTGCCGTAGCGGCTGGAGTTGACGAACGCGATCGCCGCGTCGAGATCAGGCACGCGAACTAGCGCGAGCAACGGCCCGAACAGCTCCTCGGTCAGGACGCGGTGGCCGGCGGGGATCTGGTCGAGGATCGTCGGGCCGAGCTGCGCGCCGCCGGGGCCGGCGTCGTCGGCGCGACCGTCGAGCGCGACCTCGACGCCGTCGTCCTGCGCCCGCGCGATCTCGCCGACGAGCCGCTCGCGGGCGTCGGGGCCGACGAGCGGGCAGACGTCGGTGCGGGGGTCGTCGCCGGGGCCGGTGCGCAGCGCGGCGGCGGCCGCGACGATCCGCTCGCGGGAACGATCCTGCTCCTCCGGCGTGCCGACGAGAACCGCGATCGAGCCGGCGAGGCAACGCTGGCCAGCGGCACCGAACGCCGAGCCGCTGACACCGGCCGCGAGCAGCGCGGGATCAGCGTCGGGCATCACGACAAGCGAATTCTTCGCGCCACCAAGCGCCTGAACGCGCTTGCCGCGCTCCGCGCCACGCGCATTGACATAGCGAGCGGTCGCGGCCGAGCCGACGAACGAGACCGCGTCGATCCCGGGATGGTCAAGCAGCGCGTTGACCGCATCGCGCCCGCCGTGAACGAGGTTGACAAGACCACGCGGCAGCTCCTCGACCCCCTCGATCAGCTCGAGATAGCGCTCCGCGGTCAGCGGATCACGCTCAGAAGGCTTCAAGACGAAGGCGTTGCCGGTCGCCAGCGCGTAGGGCAGGAACCAGAGCGGAATCATCGCGGGGAAATTGAACGGCGTGATCGCCGCCACGACACCAACCGGCTGGCGCACCAGCTCGACATCGACACCGGTCGCGATCCCCTCGGGATTGCGGCCTCTGAGGAGATGCGGCGCGGCCATCGCCGCCTCGACCGACTCGATCCCACGACCGACCTCGGCGCGGGCGTCGTCGAGCGTCTTGCCCATGTCACGCGTCACGAGCGCCGCCAGCTCGTCCTGGTGGGCGGCGAGCACGTCCCGCAGGCGGTAGAGGGCGCGAGCGCGGACCTGCGGCGGGGTCGCGCGCCAGGCCGGCTGAGCGGCACGAGCGGCCGC
>JAATFK010000179.1 GCA_015655225.1 Solirubrobacterales bacterium
CCTCGTCCGGCGCGGCCCGCTCCAGCGCGCCCTGGGCGGCGGCGGCGAGCGTCTCGGCGACCTCCGGATCGGCGGCCGCCGCGAGCCGGCTGAGCTGCGCCGCCACCTCCGCCGCCGGGGCGCCGTCCTCGCGCAGGACGGTCGCGGCGCGGCGATGGGCCGCCTGGCGCTCGGCCTCCCCCATCGCCTCGTAGATCGAGCTGCGGATCAGCGGGTGCACGAACACGAGCGGGTCCTCGCTCAGCAGCACCTCGATGCGCTTGAGGCGGTGCGCGATCCCGCCCGCCTCCTGCACCGGGACCTCGGCGACGGCGGCGGCCGCCGCGAGCCGGGCGCCGTCGCCGAGGACCGCGATCGCCCGCGCCAGCGCCGGCGCCGCCTCGTCGACGCGCTCGATCCGCCGCAGCACGCGGTCGCCGAGGAAGCGGACCGGCGTCCCGCCCATCTCCTCCGGGCGCAGCGGCGTGCCGTTGATGTGGATCGTCCGCAGCAGCTCGTGGACGTAGAGGGGATTGCCGGCGGTCACGGCGTAGCAGGCGTCGCAGACCTCGCGGTCGGCGTCGGGGACCCGCTCGCGGACGATCCGCGCGACGGCGTCGCGTCCGAGCGCGTGCGGCGTGAGGCGCACGTCGGCGCCGCCGCGCAGCTCGTCCAGCAGGTCCGCCCGCGCGCCCGGCTCGTCGGGACGGAACGCGATCGCGAGGACGAGCGGCAGGTCGGCGAGGCGACGCGCCAGGTAGTCGAGCGCGCGCAGTGACGAGGCGTCGGCCCAGTGCGCGTCGTCGACGATCGCCAGCAGCGGCCGGTCGAGCGCCAGCTCGGCGGTCAGCCAGTAGAGCGCGTGCATCGCGGCGAAGCCGGCGGCGTGGCTGCCGTCGCCGGAGGCGCCGGTCCCGATCCCGAGCACGCGGGCCGCCGGCGCGGCCGCGCCCGCCAGCAGTCGCTTCCGCTCCTCCGGCGAGGCGGCGGCGAGCGCCGGCTCGTGGAGCTGACGGATCACGCCGAACGGCTGCTCCTGCTCCAGCTCGCCGCCGCGGGCGCCCAGCACCCGCATCCCGGACGCTCTCGCGAGCCGCGCGACGGCCGCCAGCAGGGCGGTCTTGCCGCTGCCGGCGGCACCTTCGAGCACGACGACGCGGCCGCGGCCGTCACGGGCGGCTTCCAGCGCGTCCTCGGTGGTCGCGATCTCGCGATCGCGGTCCAGCAGCGTCGGTCCCGGATCCTGGATGGACCGGAGCTTAGTGCTCAGCGCACGGTCAGATGCCGCCGCACGCTGGCCAACCCTCCGGACGCGGTCGCTCTCGGGACGCTGCCGAGCTTCAGCGCGAGCGAGAAACGACCCCCGTGGACATGCGCGCCGGCGAGCGTCGCGGTCTGGCGGCGCACGACGTGCTGGCCGCGCTGACCCTGCCCCCCCGATACGCCGCTGTTGACGGGCCTGCCGCTCTAGCCGAGGTCCTCGCGCGTCGTCGTGGGTGCGGCGGAGGCTGTGGTGGAGGCCGCACCGGTCGTGAGGAGCAGGAGCGCCAGCGCCAGCCGCCGGCGTGCGCCCGTCCACGGCGCCCCTGCTCTCACGTCCCATGGTCGCTGCACGGCGGCGACAGTCGCACACTCCTCGGTGGATTGCGTCAGGGGTGACCCTGATCTTGGCGGCGGCGGTCAAGCATCCGGATGGTCGACGGGTGTCTGTTTCTACTTCGGTTGGCGCAGCCGCGCTTGCGGTCGGCGGAGCCACGGTCGGCGCGGGCCTTCAAAGCCTTCAGCAATGGGTGAATCGCCGGTCTCACCGCAGAGAGCTCGCTGACGACCGGCTGTGGACAGCCCGTCGGCAGGCCGACGGCGAGTCGGCGGCCGATCCACCGCGCCGGGCAGCGGTATCGGCCGCCCGACACGGTCGAATGCCTCAGCGCTTGTGCGTCTTCTTCGGCGCGGCCTTCTTCTTCGCGACCTTGGTCGAGACCGTCACCTTGTAGGTCTTCCTGACCTTCCCGCCGGTCGAGACCGTGATCGCCAGCGCGAGTCTGTGGGCCTTGGCCAGCAGCTTCTTGCCGGTCTTGTTCAGCGTGAGCGTCACCGTCTTGTGCGCGCCGGACTTGAGCGTCACGCTGGTCGAGGCGACGACGACCTTCTCCGTCTTGATCGTGGTCTTCGTCTTGGCCTTCTTGCCCTTGCCCGTCTTGACCTTCACCTTGACCTTCTCGGTGACGGTCGCCTTCACCGTCGCCTTCGCGCACCCGTTGCCCTTGGGGCAGGACAGGACGAGCTTGACGGTCGAGCCCTTGACGGTCGGCTTCTTGACGGACGGCGTCGAGAGCGTCTTGGTCGCGCCGGTCTTCGGCGGTGGGGTGGCCGCCTGCCCTCCGTAGACGAGCCCGATGTAGTTCGGCGAGTCGCCCGTCGCGTGGCTGTAGTCGGCGGTGAAGCCGTTCGCGACGCCGGCGAAGGTCCCGTTGATCGTGACGCCGTCGGTGATGATCGGGAAGGCCTGGACCTCGGTGCCGAGCGCCGGCGCATAGCCCCCGACCAGCTGCGGGGCGGCGGTGCCGCCAAGCGTGATCACGGCGTAGTGGCCGAACGTCAGGGTGCCGGTCGCTCCGCCCGCGAGCTGCGGGGCGATCGTCCCGTCGGCGGCGTTGACGAACGTCTCCTTCCCCGTCAGGAACTGGTTGGAGTTGACAGCCGCGTTCGCGCCGGGCGCGATCGCGAGCGTGCCGTCGTTCGTCACCACCTGACCGCCGGTGAACCACGTCGTCCCGCTCTGGACGTTGATCGAGCCACCGTGCTGGTTGGTGACGGGGATGTCGAGTTCGTTGATCAGGTGCGGTGCCTCGGACGCGAGGTCGACGATCCCCTGGTTGACGAGCTGGCTGCCCAGCAGCCGCACGCCCGTGTTCGTGTCGGTGCTGACGTTGGGTGTGTGCACGACGAACGTGCCCTGGTTGGTCACGTTGCCGGCCAGCGTCAGTTCGTTGAGGTAGGTGTTCGTGTTGTACAGGTCGGCCTCGACCGTCACCGTCTGGCCCGGCGGGATCGTCCCGGCGAGCTGGCCGTTCTGGCTGTTGAAGAGGAACGAGCCCGTCCCGGCCGCGTCGCTCAGCTTCGACGCGATCTTCAGCTGGACCGGGTTGCCGCTCTCCGGGCCGCTCTGGGCGAACACGTCCGGGTCCTCGTTGTGCAGCCCGGTGCCGCCGACGACGGTCGTGCCGGCGTTGACGTAGCTGCCCTGGTTGGCGAACGTCGTCGGACCGGTCTGGAGGCCGTTGTGGACGACGTTCATCCACGCGCCCGGATCGACCGACCACTGGCTCTGGTTCGTGAGCGTGCTGCCGCTGTTGACGTCGAGGAACCCGGAGGTCACCTCGCCGCTCGACCCGGGTTGGTCGAGGAGACTGACGTCGAGCTGGTTGTGGAAGGTGCCGTCGTTCGCGGTCGCCTGGGTCGTCGTGGAGACCGAGCTGAAGCTGCCGGCGTTGGTGAGCGACCCGGTGCCGTTGATCATCGCCGAGCCGCCGTGGGTGCTCTCCGGGGTGCCGCTGCCGTCGTCGCTGGCCAGCAGCTCGAGGGAGCCGCCCGCGGCGATCGTCCCGGTGCCGCTCATCGTCAGCGCCATCTGCTGGCCGCCCACGCCGCGATCGACGTAGGACTGGCCGTGGATCACGAGGCCGGCACCGGAGGCGATCGTCAGATCCCCGATGAGCGTGTTTCCCCGTCCGGAGGTCGCGCCGCTGGGCGGGTCCGTGTAGGTCCAGTAGGTCAGCTGCACCGGATAGTTCGCCGCGCCCGACGGCAGGCAGACGTCCTCGGTGGCGTTGGGACCACCGGGAACATGGCCAGCGCTCCAGTTGCCCGCGTCGCCCCACACGTTGCTTCTGGCACCCGTCCACGTGTCGGTGCAGGCCGCCTGGGCGGCGGCCGCAGCGGCGCCGAAGATCGCCAGCGAGCAGACCGTGACGCACAGCAGCCGTGTCAGCCGGCCTCCCGCACGTCGTCCGTCGCCTCTACCGCCGCGCACCAGCGACGCTCGTCCGAGCAGCACTCGCCGACTCCTTGTCTCGTGAACATGGTCGTCCGGTCACCCCCGAGACCGAACGGCCAGCACTGTGGCACGAGCACGCGCCGCTCGGTTAGGACGAGCGCGCAGAAGCACCAGGACTGATCGGAGCAATTTGTCCCGGGTATCCCCCGTGTTCCATGGCCGACGGTCCGTCGGCTAGCGTTCGCGATCGCATGCGCCTGGGGATCGCCGACCACTTCGGCTGGGCCGTCGCCGTCACGGCGTCGCCGGACCACGAGGTGGTCGACCGCCGGCGGATCGAGCTGGTCGAGCCGGGGGTGACGGCGGCGCCGATCCACTACGAGAGCGCGCGGCTCGACGTGGCGGCCACAGCGGCCCTGGTCGTCCGAGCGCGCGCGTCGGTCGCGCGGGCGAGCGCCGCCGCGCTCGACCAACTCGCCGCCGAGCTGCCCGGTGCGGTCGAGACGATCTCGCTGCGCTCCTGGCCGTCGGACTTCCCCGACGACATCGCGGTGCAGCGCCGCTCCCCGTACGAGGCGCGCGCCGACGCGATCATGTACCGCCAGGAGCTGGCCGAGCTGGCGCACGAGCGCGGCTGGCGCGTGCACCTCTACGACGCGAAGGCCGTGATCGACCAGGCGCGAGCCGTTCTGGGCACCCGCGCCGACGCGGTCCTGAACGGCCCCCGAGCACGACTCGGGCCACCGTGGACCAGAGACCACCGGGTCGCGCTGGCGGCGGCGATCGTCGGGGGCTAGTCCGGAGCTGGTCGTCTGTTTCACGACCGCCGGCGGCCCGAGGGCCGCCGGCGGGTCGTGGGTGACGAGGCCGCGTTCTCCGGCCCCAGCCCTACTTCTTCTTCGCCACCTTCTTCTTGGGCGCCGCCGCCACCTTCAGCGTCGCGCTCTTGGTAGTCGTCGTCGCCTTGGCGCTGCCGTGGCGCGACGTGATCGCGATCTTCACCGCGAGGTGCTTCGCTCTTCTCAGCGCGGCGCGGCCGGTGGCGGTCAGCTTGACCGACAGGATCGTGCTTCTGCCGGCCTTGAGCACCGTCGTGGCGTGCCCGATCGTGACCGTCTTGCGCTTGCCGTGCACGAGCAGTCTCGCCGTCAGCGTGACCGTCGTGCGGCAGGTCGCTCCCGCCGGGCAGCTGAGCGTCAGCTTCGCCGCGCTCGCCGCCGCCGAGACCGTCGCGACCTTCGTCACCTTCACCGGGACCGCGGCCGGAGCCGGGGCCGGCTTCGGCGCCGGCGTCGTGACCACCGGCGGCGTGACCACCGGCGGCGTGCTCACCGGTGGCGTCGTCCCGCCACCGGCCGACGGCGTCGTCGTCGTGTCTCCGCCGCCCGGATTGGTCGTCGTCCCGCCGTCGCCGCCGGTCCCGCCGTCGCCACCGGACCCGTCACCGGGTCCGGAACCACCGTCACCCGGACCGCTCCCGCCAGAGCCGCTCCCCGGCACCGTCCCGTCCTCCGCAACCGAGAACAGGTGGATCTCGGAGCTGCCGGAGGTCGGCGAGCTGAGCCGGATCCACGCCGGCGTCTTGCCCGCGTCGACCGGCACCGTCAGCGAGTACACGTCCGCGTGCGTCGTGTCCTGGCTCGCCGTCGTGTCGCGGTAGAGCGTGTCGACCGCGATCGTGTTGCCGGCCTGCAGCGCTCCCGGCGTCCAGTCGGACACCTCGAGCGACGTCTTGGAGCTGGTC
>JAATFK010000126.1 GCA_015655225.1 Solirubrobacterales bacterium
CCGCTACCGCCGCTCCTACCGGATCCAGGCGCAGCAGGCCCGGGCGCTGCTGGCCGAGTCCGAGCGGGCGCGGGCCGAGCAGGAGCGCTCCTCGGCGCTCGCCGAGCGGGCGCGGATCGCGCGCGAGATCCACGACGTGCTCGGCCACTCGCTCGGCGCGCTCGGGATCCAGCTGCAGACGGTCGAGGCGCTGCTCGCCGACCGCGGCGACGTGGAGGGCGCGCTCGCCCGCCTCGCCGGCGCTCAGCGGCTCGTGACCGAGGGCGTCGAGGAGACGCGCCGCGCGGTGCACGCGCTGCGCACCGACGCCCCGCCGCTGCCCGAGAGCCTGCGCGCGCTCGTCGCGCCCGAGCGGCCCGAGACGCCGCGCGGCAGCTCGCTGGCCGTCTCGGGGGAGCCGTTCGCGCTCGCGCCGACGGCGAGCCTGGCGCTGCTGCGGGTTGCGCAGGAAGCCCTCGTGAACGCGCGCAAGCACGCGCCCGGCAGCCCCGTGCGGATCACGCTCGACTACGGGGAGGACGCGGTCGAGCTGGACGTCCGCAACGCGGCCGGCGACGCTCGCCCCGCCGCTCCTCCGTCGGCGCGCGACGGCGGCTACGGCCTGGTCGGGATGCGCGAGCGGCTGCGGCTGCTCGACGGCAGCCTGACGGTCGACCGGGCCGGCGAGGACTGGCGCCTGCGCGCGCGGGTGCCGCGATGAGCGAGCCGAGCGACCGGGGTGAGCGGCCGCTGCGGGTCGTGATCGCCGACGACCAGACGATCGTGCGCGACGGCCTCGTGACGCTGCTCGGGCTGATGGACGGGATCGAGGTCGTCGCCGCCGTCGAGGACGGCCAGCAGGCGCTGGAGGCGGCCCGCCGCCACCAGCCCGACGCGCTCCTGATCGACCTCCACATGCCGGTGCTCGGCGGCGTCGAGGCGACGCGGCGGATGACGAGCGAGCATCCGCGGGTCGCGGTCGTGGTGCTGACGACGTACGCCGACGACGAGTCGATCCTCGCCGCGCTGGCGGCCGGGGCGCGCGGCTATCTGACGAAGAACGCGAACCGCCACGAGATCTCGCGGGCCCTGCACGCGGCTGCCGGCGGGCAGACGGTGATCGACGACCACGTGCGCGACCGGCTGCTCGCGAATGCGACCTCCGGGAGTGGGAGCGGGACCCGCCGGCCGCCGCCGGCGGAGCTGCCCGACGGGCTGACGCCGCGGGAGGTCGAGGTGCTGCGGCTCGTCTGCGACGGCCTGACGAACCCCGAGATCGCCGAGCGGCTCGTGATCAGCGAGCACACGGTCAAGACGCACATCAACCATCTGTTCGCGAAGACCGGCTCGCGCGACCGCGCGCAGGCGATCAACTACGCCCGCGCGCAACAGCTCGACTGACCCGTCTCAAGGGCGCGACTAACACGGTCGCAACACTCGCCCAACCGATCAAAGTAGATAAAACTTGTCGGGTTTGAGAGGATTGCGCTTCGCACCAGCCACGCGTCCCGGAAGGACCGCCCCGACGATGCCCACGCAGACGACCACCGCGCCCACCCCACTGCAGCCCTCGACGCTCGACGCCGACCTCGGTCAGCGCCTGCTCGAGGCGATCTGGGAGGCCGTGAGCTGCGGGGCGGGGATCGTCGACGACCTCTCCGGCGAGCCGATCCGCGGCCTCGGCCACTACGCCGATCTGCTCGACCTCGACCACCCGCGGGCGCTCAGCGACGTGGAGGGCGAGGTGCTCGCCGGCGCCACCGCCGCTCCGGGCAGCCGGGGACGAAGCCGTGGCGCGACGCGGCGCACGCCCGGGTTCGCCGACGCGCGGGGGATCGACTTCGAGGCCGAGACGCGGGCGCTCGTCGCACGCCGCCCCGAGGCGCGGGAGCGCGACCGCGACGCCGACCTGGCGGACCGCTTCGAACCCGCCTGGGACCGCGCCGACGCGCGCCGCGCCGCGGCCAGGACGCACGAGCGGCTGATCAAGGCGACCGCGTTGATCGCCCAGCACGTGGCGAACGTCCACGGCCGGTTCCCGGCGACCCGGCCGGCCACCTCACCCCGCGCCACGAACGCCCGCCGCACCCGCCGCGTCGTCGCGGGCTGAGGCCTACTCCACCGCCGCCAGGGTGCTGAGCGCCCAGGCGCGGCGGGGGTCGGCCGGGGCGAGCGCGGCGGTCAGCGCTCGCAGGGCGAGGACGTCGTCGGCCGCCGAGGGGAGGCGGCACCAGCGCCACAGCAGCTCGGCGTCGGCGGCGGCGAACAGCGCCCGGCGCAGCGCTCCCTCGAGGCGGTCGCGCGCGGCGACGATCCCGGGCGCGGTCGAGGCCGGCAGCAGCGGGCCCGGGTAGCGCGCCAGCGCCTGCGCCAGCCAGCCGCCGTCGAGCAGCCCCTCGACCGCCTCGAGGTCGAGGTCGACGTCCACGACGAGCCGGTAGGGCTTCGCCGCCAGCGCCGCCCCGAGCTTCCCCCGCAGCCGCGAGATCTCCGCCCGCGTGGTGACCGGCGCGACCGGCTCGTCGCCGTACAGCTCCAGCAGCAGGCGCTCGGCCGACAACCCCTCGGGGTGCAGCGCCAGCAGCGTCAGGATCTCCGCGTGCCGGGGCGAGACGTGCAGCGGCGCCCCGCCGAGCGTCAGCTCCGGCTCGTCCTCCCCCAGCACCCGCAGGACGAGCGGGCCGGCGACGGACTCCACCGACTCGGCGACCGGCGCGACCGGCGCGACCGCCCCACCGCGCCCCCGCGCCCGCAGCCGCCACACGAGCAGCCCGCCGCCCGCGACCGGCTCGGCCACGCCGGCGCCGCCGTCGGGCAGCGTCAGCTCGCCGCCGCCCGCCGGCACCTCCAGCCGTCCCCCGACCCAGTCGCCGGGGCCCGCCGCGACGATCCGGCCGCTCGCGCTGATCGCACCGACCGGCCGCGCGCCGCCCCCGCCGCGGCCGCGCACCCGGCCGCGCGCGCCGCCCCCGCCGGCCCAGCCGCCCGCGCCGCCACCACCCGCGAGCCGCTCCACGAACACCGCCCGCAGCCGCTCGTCGCGCGCGACCATCCGCGCCCGCAGCTCCGCCTCCGCCAGCCGCGCCGCCGCCGTCACGAGCATCAGCGAGTGCGGATGCGCGGTCTCCATCCCGCTCGTCAGGTCGATCACGCCGAGCGCCGCCCCGCTGTCGGGGTCGTGCACCGGCGCCGCCGCGCAGGTCCACGGGTCGACCACCCGGCGGAAGTGCTCGGCCGAGAAGATCTGCACCGGATGGTCGAGCGCCAGCGCCGTCCCGGGCGCGTTCGTCCCGGCCGCCGCCTCGCTCCAGTTGGCGCCCGGCACGAAGTTCATCGCCTGGGCGCCGTCGCGGATCGCGGGGTCGCCCTCGACCCGCAGCAGGTGACCGTCGGCGTCCGCCACGACGATCAGGTGGCGCGCCTCCTCCCCCGCCTCCGCCAGCACCGACCGCACCGCGTCCATCGCGGCCGCGAGCGGATGCGCCTCCCAGCGCGCGTCGACCTCGTCGGGAGCGAGCGCGAGCGGCGCGGCCGCTCGGTCGGGGTCGACGCCGGCGGCGGCGCTGCGACCCCACGAGGCGGTCACGACCTCGCGCAGGATGCGCGGCGCGCTCCCGCCGGAGAGGACCTGCTCGCGCGCGCCCGCGAGCGCCCGCGCCCATCGCACCGGATCGGCGTTCGAGACGATCGCAACCCATGGATTGAGCACGGCCACCCGCTCCTCGACGTTCGCCACGAACTTTAGACCTCGGTTGCAACGGGGCTGCAACGGGACCGGGCGTAGTGTCGGCTCCACACGCTCTCGACTGGAGGAGATCCATGGCCACCACCGCTCCGAACCCCGGCACCACCCGTCGCTTCACCGGCGAGGACCGCAGACTGCTGATCGACGGCGAGTGGCGCGACGCCGCCAGCGGACGCACGTTCGCGACCGTCGACCCCGCCAACGGCGAGCTGCTCGCGAACGTCGCCGAGGGTGACGCCGAGGACATCGATCGCGCCGTTCGCGCCGCCCGTCGCGCCTTCGAGGACGGCCCCTGGCCGAGCCTCAACCCCTCCGAGCGCGGGCGCATCCTCCACCGCGTCGGCGACCTGATCATGGAGAACGCCGACGAGCTGGCGGAGCTGGAGAGCCTCGACAACGGCAAGCCGAAGTCGGTCGCCCTCGCCGCCGACGTCCCCCTCGCGGCCGACCTCTTCTGGTACATGGCCGGCTGGGCGACGAAGCTCAAGGGCGGCACCGTCACCCCCTCGGTCCCCTACATGCCGGGCGCCGAGTTCCACGCCTACACGCTGCGCGAGCCGCTCGGCGTCGTCGGCCAGGTGATCCCCTGGAACTTCCCGCTGCTGATGGCCGCCTGGAAGCTCGGGCCCGCGCTCACGACCGGCAACACGGTCGTCCTGAAGCCGGCCGAGCAGACGCCGCTCTCAGCGCTGCGGCTCGGCGAGCTGCTGCTGGAGGCCGGCCTGCCCAACGGCGTCGTCAACGTCGTCCCCGGCTACGGCGAGACCGCCGGCGCCGCGCTCGCCGCCCACCCGGGCGTCGACAAGATCGCCTTCACCGGCTCGACCGAGGTCGGCAAGCTGATCGCCCAGGCCGCGACCGGCAACCTCAAGCGCGTCTCGCTCGAGCTCGGCGGCAAGTCGCCGAACATCGTGTTCTCCGACGCCGACGTCGACGCCGCGATCGCCGGCGCCGCCCAGGGGATCTTCTTCAACCAGGGCGAGGTGTGCACGGCCGGCAGCCGGCTGTTCATCCACCAGGACATCTTCGACGAGGTCGTCGACGG
>JAATFK010000308.1 GCA_015655225.1 Solirubrobacterales bacterium
CCTTGATCGGCACGAGCACCGAGCGGAAGGCGAGCAGCAGCAGGACGAACGAGAGCGCCAGCACGATCCCGATCACGAGCGGCAGCTTGCGTGAGATCGCGTCCGCGAGGTCGATGTAGCCGGCCGTCAGCCCGCCCACGTCGGCCGTCTCGCCCTTCCCCTTCGTCGCCTGCGGCAGCACCGTGTCGCGCAGGTCGTGCACGAGTCGCGCTGTCGCGTCGTCCGACGGCGCGTTCTTCGACTGCACCGTGAAGACGGCGCCGGTCCCCGCCGCGTCGACCAGCGGCTGGCTCACCGACTGCACCCCGCTCGTCCCCGCGAGCGTCGCTCTGAGGCTCTGCAGGCCGGCATCGGAGGACGGCGAGGACGAGCCCGACGCCGGCGTCGCCTTGCTCGCGAGCTTGACGGTCACGAGGATCGGGCCGTTGGAGCCGACGCCGAAGCCCTTCGTCATCTGGTCGTAGGAGCTGCGCGCGTTCGTGTCCTTCGGCAGCGCGCCGGTGTTGCTCTGGCCCAGCTCCAGGTGCAGGATCGGGATCGTCAGGACGGCGAGCACGACGACCGCCGCGAGCACCGCAGGCCACGGCCGGTCCGCCACCCAGCGCGCCCAGCGGGCCCAGCCGTGCGGTCTCGGGTCGTGGTGGTGCGAGAGGCCCGGCAGCTTCAGCGCGTTGATCCTCAAGCCGACGATCCCGAGCACGGCCGGCAGGAACATGATCGAGCCGAGCACCGCGACGAGGACGACGATCCCGGCCGTGTAGCCGAGCGTCGTGACGATCGGGATCCCCGCCAGCAGCAGCGAGACGAGCGCGATGATGACCGTCCCGCCGGCGAACACGACCGCGCCGCCGGAGGTCGCGATCGCCCGCGCGATCGACTCGTCGCAGGCCATTCCCTCCTGCAGCTGGTGGCGGTGCCGCGTGATCACGAACAGCGCGTAGTCGATCCCGACGCCGAGGCCGATCATCGTCGCGAGCGCCGGCGCGGTGCTCGGCACGTCGACCACGTGCCCGAGCAGGCCGATCACGCTGAGGCCGATCGCGAGCCCGAAGATCGCGGTCAGGATCGGCAGTCCCATCGCGACGACGGTGCCGAACGTGAACAGCAGGATCACGACGGCGGCGAGCAGCCCGATCGCCTCCGAGCTCTCGTTGTGCGCCTTCGAGACCTTCTGGCCGAGGTAGCCGCCGGCCGCGTAGGTGAGCCCGGCCGCGCCGAGCGGCTTCGCCTTGTCGATCAGCGCGTGCGCCTCGTCCTCCGTCAGGTCGCCGCCGTTCTGCTTCAGCTGGAGCGCGATGTAGCCGCGCGTGCCGTCCGTGCTGAGCTGCGCGGCGCCCTGCTGGTCGAACGGGCTGATCGCGCTGCTGACCTGCGCCGTGTCGCTCGCGTAGGCCTTCGTGACGTTCGCGATCGCCGTCTTGAACGAGCTCTCGGAGAGCTGCTTCCCGGTCGGCGCGGTGATCGAGATCGGGTTCATCCCGTTCGCCTGCGCGGGGAAGTTGGTGGCCAGGAAGTCGGTCGCGCGCTGGCTGTCGGCGCCCGGCAGCGAGACGTTGTCGCTCGTGTTCGTGCCGGCACTCGCGGAGACCACGACGAGCGCGATCGCGAGCACGAGCCACAGCGGCGCGACCACCCAGCGGCGGCGCACGCAGAACGATCCGAGGCGGTACAGGGGGCCGGTCATGTCGCTCCTCGTGGGGCTGTCGGCGGGGCGGCGCGGGGACGCGGTCGGACGTTAGGCGATTCATATCATGATCTGAATCGCTTTTTCCAGGGATATCCTCCCGGCGCTGTGACTTCCGTCTCTCCACTCGGCTTCAGACCGCGTCAGGCGCGCGGGATAGCGGCCCGCACCCGCGTCTACGACGAGGCCCTGCGGCAGTTCGCCGAGAAGGGCGTCTCGGGGACGCGCGTCGAGGACGTCGTGCGCGCCGCCGGCGTCGCCTGGGGGACGTTCTTCCGCTACTTCCCGCGCAAGGAGGACGTGCTGCTGGAGGCCGCCGTCGTCCATCACCGCGACCACGTCGTTCCCGCGGTCGACGCCGGCCTCGCCGGCGGGGCGTCGTCGCGCGAGGTCGCGCTCTCGATCTTCATCGCGATGCTCGTGCCGGTCGAGCATCCGCCCCAGCTGCACGGTACGATCGTGCAGGAGGTGATCGACAGCCGCGAGCGCTTCGCCGCGATGCTCGGCCAGGACCAGCCGTTCGTCGTGCTCGTCGCGCGGGTGATCAGACACGGCCAGGAGCGCGGCGAGGTGCGCGACGACCTCGACGTGCTGACGCTCGCCGGCACGCTGATCGCCGGCACCCTCTTCCCGACGCTCTACTGCTACTACAGAGTGCTGCCCGGACTCGCCGAGCTCGACCGCCGGCCCGGCCCCGAGGCGCTCGTCGAGCGCTCGTTCGGGGTCGTCTGGCGCGGGCTCGAGCCGTTGCCCTAGGGCCCTGCGCTCACCAGGCGGTCCAGCCGCCGTCGACCCGCAGCA
>JAATFK010000553.1 GCA_015655225.1 Solirubrobacterales bacterium
ACACTTGACTAAGCCAGTGACCATTCACGTCACCTGAGAGTCACCGAAAAGTCACATGTCCTAGTTGGCGCCCGAGCATGCTGCGCGGCCCCACGATCGAAAGGACAGCGCGCCGCTCCCTGGGCCGCTCATCGGTGAAATGCATACGTCCCCTGCCTCAGTGTCGTCGCGCTGTGCCTCCGCGCTCCTCGTCGGAGTTCTCTTCCTCGTCCTGTTCGTCATGGGCACGTCGCGGTCCGCTGCCGCGACGGCCCCTGACCTCGTCCCGCTGCTGAGCGGCTACGACGCGATCTGGAGCTCCGACGGCGCCACCGACCTGCACGGCACCGTCCAGGATGCGACGACATCGGCGCACAACGACGAGTTCGCCGTCTGGATCAACAACCACGCGACCTCGGCGCAGCAGTTCCAGGCCCTTCAGGACGCGGTCGACGATCCGTCGCGGCTGGTGGCGACCGGCCTGGGATCCCAGCTCGGCCCGATCTACCTCCATGGCCTGAGCAGCGGGGCGTTGCCGCTGACGAGCGCACTGATGAGCAGCATGCTGGCGTACGTCTCCACCACGAACGCGAAGAATCACTACAACTACCCGCGCCCATACCTGCCGGCGACAGCAGCGACGACGGGCTCCGTCTGCAACGCGGCGACGTACAACGCCTCCTCGCTCACCCCCAACCGCATCGGCAAGTCCTACGCCGACGCCGCCGGCAACCTGAACATCCACCAGGTTCCGGACGCCACCGACACGACCGGCGTCTACTCGTCCAACCCGACGACCGTCACGGCCGGCTACAGCGGCTACTGCAGCAGCCCCTCCTTCCCGAGCGGTCACACGACGAGCGCCTACCTGAGCGACCTGACGCTGGCGACGCTCCTGCCGGAGCTGGCGCCGTCGCTGCTCGCCCGCGCCTCCGAGGCCGGCAACGACCGCATCGTCCTCGGCGTTCACTACCCGCTCGACGTCATCGGCGGCCGCATCAGCGGCGAGGCCTCGGTCGCGAACCAGTGGGCCGACTCGTCCTACCGCTCCTCGGTCCTCCTGCCCGCGCGACAGGAGCTGGTCAGATACCTCCAGGCGCAGTGCGGTCACGCGCTCGCAATCTGCATCGCGAACGAGACGCCCTACCAGGACGACCCGTACGGCGGCCAGGCGATCCCGGGCGGCACCGCGCAGAGCGTCACCGACAGCACGTCCGCCGTCGCCGTCTACAGAGAGCGGCTGACCTACGGCTTCAGTCAGACCGGCACCAGAGGCCAGGCGCCGTCGGTGCCCACCGGCGCGGCCGACCTGCTGCTGACGGCCTTCCCGAACCTGACCGAGAGCCAGCGCACCTCGATCCTCGCGCAGACCGAGATCGACTCGGGCTACCCGCTCGACCAGACCGGCACCGCCGGCGGCTCGTGGCAGCGGCTCGACCTCGCCTCCGCGATGAGCGCGACCGTCAGCCTCGCGCCCGACGGCACGGTCGCGGTGCAGAGCACCGGCGGCCAGCCGACCGTCGTCGCGTCGACGCCGACGCTGAGCGCGCCCGACGGCAGCTCGGTCGCCGCCGGCGACCCGATCACCTTCGTCGGCGCCGGGTTCGTCGCCGGCGACCAGTACCAGCTCGTCTCCCACGCCGACGGCGCGGTCCTCGGCATCGCCACGGCCGGCGCCGACGGCAGCTTCTCGACCGCCGTGACGATCCCGGCCGACACCCCGAGCGGCTCGCTGGCGATCGACGTGCTCGACCCGCTGGGCGTCTCGGTGCTGAGCGCGCCGCTGCAGCTCACGGTCACCGCGCCGGACTACGCGCAGTCGGTCGTCACGCGCAGCCCGGACGGCAAGACGGTCGCGACCGTCTTCGTCGACGAGAGCGGCAAGCTCGGCTACACGGTCGTCCAGAACGGCGTCACCGTCATGCAGAAGTCCGCGCTCGGGCTCGTCGTCGGCGGCACCGACTGGGGCACCGGCGTCACGCTCGGCACTGCCAGAGCGATCTCCGCCGACGAGGACTTCCCGCTGCTCGGCACGCACGACACCGCGCACGACGACTTCCAGGGCGACGTGATCCCGGTGCAGAAGTCGGGCGCGAGCCAGCTGTCGGTCGAGATCCGCGTGTTCAACACCGGGATCGCGGTCCGCTACGACCTCGACGCGGCGCTCGCCGGTCAGACGGTGACGAAGGAGAACACGAGCTTCGACTTCGATCCGAGCTCCCTGATCAGCTCCCAGAAGGTCACCTCGAGCACGGTCGACGACCTGCAGGGCGACACCCTCCACACGACCCTCGCGAACCTCGGGACGGCGCAGATCGTCGTCCTGCCGACGGTCGAGCTGCCCGCCGGCAACGAGTACGCCAACATCACGGAGGCGAACGTGCGGGACTGGCCCGCGATCGCGCTCAACACCACGGCGAGCGGTGCGATCTCGACCTACTACTGGGCGACCGACAACGGGCAGGGGACGTTCAGAGTCTCGGCCAACACGCTGCACTCGCCCTTCCGGGTCGTCACGATCGCCCCGGACCTGACGCAGCTCACGAACTCCGACATCATCACGTCGGTCAACGATCCGGTCGACACGACCGCCTTCCCCGGCGGCGACACCAGCTGGATCAGACCGGCCGTCAGCGCCTGGGCCTCGCTCGACCCGAGCATCGGCCAGAACCAGTCCGTCTCCGTCATCAGCAGATTGATCGACGGCGCCTCGGCGGCCAGAATGCCGGACGTCCTGATCGAGGGACAGATGGCGGACTCGTCGTGGGGCACCACCACGGCCCAGCGCTTCGCCAACCTCAGAACGCTCGTGCAGCAGGGCCTCGCCGAGCCGAACCCGGTCCACATCTGGCTGTGGACCAACTACGACACCGGCGCCGGCGCCGACTCGAGCTTCACCAGCACGATCAACTACTCCAGTGGCAGCCCGTACTCGCAGGTCAGCCTGCAGAACCCGGACTTCCGCGACGCGTACCTGAGACTGGTCGCCTCGACCGGCGTCGTCGGCGTCAAGGTCGACCACATCGGCAACGAGACCGAGACCAAGGTGAACCTGTACGCCGACGTCGACAAGGCGGCCGCGCTGCAGCACCTGATGATCGAGTTCCACAACCCGCTGGAGCCGACCGGCCTCAACCGCACCTATCCGAACGAGGTCGGACGCGAGGCGATCCGCGGCGCGGAGATCAACTACGCCGCCGACCAGGACGCCGACATCCCGTTCACCCGCTACGTGGACGGCACCGCCGACTACACGCCGCTGCTGTTCTCGAACTCCTCGAAGCTGAACAACGCGACGTGGGCGCACGAGGTCGCGTCGACCGTCGTCTACACGAACCCGTACCTGCAGATCTCCGAGAACCCGGCGAACGTCGCGCCGGGCGGCATCTACCACTCGATCCTCGGCGACCTGATCGCCAACATGCCGACCGTCTGGAAGACGAGCTGGGTGCTCCCGCAGAGCGCGATCGGCCAGCTCGCCCGCGTCGTGCGCGAGACCTAGGACGGCGAGTACTGGGTGGCCGTGATGGCCACGCCGGGCGCGCCGCGGCAGCTGTCGATCCCGCTCAGCTTCCTGCCGGCGCGCACCACCTACAACGCCGACGTGTACGCCGACAAGCAGTCGCCG
>JAATFK010000254.1 GCA_015655225.1 Solirubrobacterales bacterium
AGTGGGTCGTCAGGAAGATCGTCTTGCCGATGGCGCGCAGGCCATCGACGACCTCCCAGGCGGCGCGGCGGGCGGAAGGGTCGAAGCCGGTCGTCGGCTCGTCGAGGAAGATCAGCTCGGGGTCGCCGATCAGCGCCAGCGCCACGTCGAGGCGCCGCCGCTGGCCGCCCGAGAGCTGCTCGCCGCGCACGTCCTCGCGGCCGTCGAGGCCGACGAGCGCGATCGTCTCGTCGACCGGGCGCGGACGGCGGTAGTAGCCGGCGTACAGCTCGACGCACTCGCGCACGCTCAGGTTCGCCTCCGGCTGGGACTCCTGCAGGACGATGCCGATCCGCTGGCGCCAGCCGCTGCCGGCGTGCGCGGGATCCTCGCCGAGGACGCGAACCTCGCCGGCGGTGGGGCGGATGAAGCCCTCCAGCAGCTCGACGGTCGTCGTCTTGCCGGCGCCGTTGGGTCCGAGGAACGCGAGGATCCCGCCGCGCGCGACGGTGAGATCGATCCCGCGAACCGCCTCGTGCTCGCCGTAGGCCTTGCGCAGGCCGCGCACCTCGATCACGGTGTCGTTCGTGGCGGGCTCGCCGGCGGTCGCGGCGAGCCGCTGTGCGGTGGTCTCGATCATGGGAGCAACGCTACGGCGCGTGCCGACCGCCGTCATCGGCCGGCGAGCCGATCCCGCCATCCACCCACGGGTGCAGTGACGGCCTCCACCCCCAGGCCGATGACGGCTCCGGACGGGGGTCGTATCGTGCGCAAGCGTGGTGAACGACGGCGAAGGCACCTTTCGCTCGATCCGCCTCGCCGGCTTCGTCGTGCTGGCGCTGCTCGGCGCCGTGATCGCGACCGGCAACCCCAGCGCCGGGCTGAGGGGGAAGGGCCTCGGGATCACGCTCGGCCTGGCCGGCTATGGCGTCTCGTTCGCGGTCGGGTTCGCGCTGCGCCGGCGCGAGACCGCCGCGACGCCGCGGGCGGTGATGCTCGGGGTCCTCGTGATCAGCACTGGCGTGCTGCTCGGCTTCCAGCCGAACGGCGCCGCGATCGCCGGCCTCTACGCCGCCGCCGGGGCCGCCGGCGTACGCGCCCGTGGACGTGCCGGCTTCGTGCTGCTGGCGCTGATCGTCGCCGCCGGCGCGGTCGCGCTCGGCCTCGGCGGCCACGGCGCGGTGGACGTGATCGCCGACGAGGTCGGCCTCGTGATGGTCTTCCTCGTCACGCGCCTGGCGCGCGAGGCGCGCGACGGCCGCGAGCGCGCCGAGCGGCTGCTCGCGGAGCTGGAGGACTCCCGCGACGCCTTCGTCCAGGCCGCCGCGGTGGGCGAGCGCGGCCGGATCGCGCGCGAGCTGCACGACGTGCTGGCGCACTCGCTCTCGGCGCTCGCGGTCCAGCTCGAGGGCACGCGCCTGCTGGCGCGCACGCGCGGCGCCGACGACGAGGTGGTCGCCGCGATCGAGCGCGCGCACCACCTCGCCGGCTCGGGGCTGGAGGAGGCGCGGCGGGCGATCGGCGCGCTGCGCGGCGACGACCTGCCGGGACCCGACCTGCTCGGCGCGCTCGTGCTGTCGTTCGAGGAGCAGGCCGGGATCACCTGCGCCTTCGAGGTCGGCGGAACGGTGCGCACGCTTCCCTCCGACGCGCGGCTGGCGCTCTACCGGACCGCCCAGGAGGCGCTCACGAACGTCCGCAAGCACGCCGACCCCGAGCGCGTCGAGCTGCGCCTGCGCTACGCGCCGGACGGGACCTCGCTCGTGGTCGAGGACCACGCCGCCGCGCGCGTGGGAGCCGGTGCGCGCGGGCTCGACACGGATCTCGGCGAGGCCGGCGGCGGCTACGGGCTCTCCGGCATGCGCGAGCGCGCCGAGCTGCTCGACGGCCGCCTCACCGCCGCCCCGACCGCCGACGGCTTCCGCGTCGAGCTGTGGTTGCCGGCGTGAGCGACCAACCCGACGTCGCCGCCCCGCCCATCCGGATCGTCCTCGCCGACGACCAGCGGGTCGTGCGCGAGGGGCTCTCGATGCTGCTCGGCCTGCTGCCCGGGATCGAGGTCGTCGCGACCGCGAGCGACGGTGAGGAGGCGGTCGCGCTGACCGTCGCGCACGATCCCGACGTCGTCCTGATGGACCTGCGGATGCCGCGCTGCGACGGCGTCGAGGCGACGCGGCGGCTGCGCGCGGCGAACGCGCGGGCGCGCGTGATCGCGCTCAGCACCTACGGCGACGACGCCTCCGTGCTGGCGGTGCTGCGCGCCGGCGCGCGCGGCTTCCTCACGAAGGACGCCGGCGCGGAGGAGATCCAGCGGGCGATCGCCGCCGTCGTGGGCGGCGAGGCGGCGCTCGACCCGGCCGTCCAGCGCCACGTCGTCGCCGCGCTCGCGGGGGAGGCGGCGGGCGCGAGCGAGGAGGAGGCGCCGCTGCCCGACGGGCTGACGGCGCGCGAGGCGGAGGTCCTCGGGCTGATCGCCGACGGGCTCTCGAACGGCGAGATCGCGCAGCGGCTCGTCGTCAGCCCCGCGACCGTCAAGAGCCACGTGAACCACCTCTTCACGAAGGCCGGCGTGCGCGACCGCGCGCAGGCGGTCGCCTACGCCTACCGGCGCGGCCTCGCGAGCCCGGGAAGGAACGACGGCTGAGCGGCGTCTGGAGAACCGGGGTGGCATCCGAACGCCGACCGTGCGACGATGTATTAGGGGACCCTAACCCCTCCCGCCCCTACCCAACTCCCGCCCATGCTCCCATTCGCCGTGCAGGCCGTCTCCAGCTGTGCCAGCCCCTCCGGCCTCGCGCTCGCGCTCGCGGCCGAGTTCGACGACACCGTCGGCGTCGAACGTGCCGAGAGCGAGCTGGACGCGCTCGCGGCCGCGCTCGCCCCGGCCCGCGAGCTTGCCCCGCGCGCTCAGCTGGAGGCGTGCGCCGAGCTGATCGCGCTCCAGCTGCCGTCCGCCGACGCCGGCGTGACGCTCGAGGACCTGCTGCTCCACCACGTGCTCGAAAGCGGCCAGGGGCATCCGCTCCCGGTCGCGATCGCCGTCGTCGACGCGGCCCGCCGCGCCGGCATCCCGCTCGGCGCGATCGGCGGCCGCGGCGAGCTGTTCCTCGCGCACGCGGCGCTGGCCGAGCCGCTCGTGATCGACCCGCGCGCGCCGCGCCGGCCGATCGACGTCGACGACCGCCTCGACGGCCTCGCCTGGTGCTGCGCCCACCAGCTCGCCGGGCTGACGCTGGACCGGATCGCCGAGCGCGCCGAGCAGACCGGCCAGCTCATGTGGGGCCTGCGCGCCGCCGAGCTGCGCCTGGCGCTGCCGGTAGACGCGCGCGTGCGTGGGCAGATGGAGCAGGAGCTGGCGCGCGTGCGCTCACGTCTCAACTGAGGCGAGCAACCGCCGCCGGGGCTCCCGGCCGCACGCGGCGAAGCGCCTGCGAGGACGTATGATCGACGCGTGTCCAAGGCGCGCGCGCACACGGTCGACGACTACCTCGAAGCGATCTACGGTCTCGTCTACCCGGTCGGCGCCTACCGCCCGGCCGATGCCGCCAGCCCGATCGCGGCGCGCGTCGCCGACGCGCTCGGCGTCTCCCGCGCGGCCGTCGGCGAGACGTTGCGGCGGATGGAGGAGGACGGCCTCGCCGAGCGGATGCCGAACCGCTGGATCCAGCTGACGCCGAAGGGGGTCGAGCGGGCCGAGCAGGTCGTGCGCCGCCGGCGCATCCTGGAGCGCTTCCTGACCGATTTCCTCGACTACGAGCCGGCTGCCGTCCACTCCACTTCCGAGGACCTGATCGACACCTTCACCGACGAGATGGTCGACCGCATCCACGAGCGGCTCGGCTACCCCGAGCGCGACCCCCACGGCTGGCCGGTCGCCCCCGAGGAGGAGCAGCGCGAGAACGGCGAGCTGCTGACGCTCGCGGAGCTGGCAGTCGGCGAGCGCTGCGAGATCGTGCGCGTCGCCAAGAGCGACCGCGAGCTGCTCGGCTGGCTCTTCGAGGAGGGCTTCACGCCGGGCGCCCACGTCCAGGTGCAGGACGTCCAGGCGGCCGCCGGCCACCTGCGCGTGCGGATGGACCGCGCCGACGGCGCCGACGCGAACGGCGACGGCGGGGACGAGCGCGTGATCGCCCAGAAGGCTGCCCGCAGCCTCTTCGTCCGGCGCGCCTGAGCCGGGGGGTTGCGGCCACCGACTGGGGGGTCTCGCCGGGAAGCGGGAGCATCTTTCGCGTCCGTGCAGCAGAATGCCCCGACCCCGCCGCGTTCTCTCAGTTCAAGGAGCTCCCAATTGGCCCCCGCAACCGTCGCCGCACCCCGTCGTCACGCCGTCCTCGCCGACGCGATTCCCGGCGCCCGCGTCCGTGATGCCGTCCTCGTCCTCAGCGGCGTGCTGCTGACCGCGCTGCTGGCGCAGGTCGCGATCAAGATCTCACCCTCGCCGGTGCCGG
>JAATFK010000373.1 GCA_015655225.1 Solirubrobacterales bacterium
GCAGGACCTCGACGCTGCCCAGCTCGGCGCCGAGCCGCTCGGCGATCGCGCCGGTGCCGTCGGGCGTGCCGTCGTCGACGACGAGGATGCGGTGATCGTCCGGGGCGATCGTCCGGAGCGTCTCGGTGAGCGCACGCAGCATGCGCTCGACCGTCCCGGCCTCGTTGTAGGTCGGCAGGATGACCCAGAGCGAGGGAGTCATGGCGCGCGGAAGGCTAGTGGTCGGAGCGGCGTGGTGCGCGCATCCGGCCGATCGGCGATCATCTACGCGCGTGATCGATCAGATCGGAGAGATGCTGCGCGGCCCCCGACGCCCCACGCCCGCGCAGCTGCGCCACCGGCGCCGGCGCGCGAGAGCGCTTGCCGCGCTCGCCGCGCTCGCACTCGTGATCGGGATCGTCGTCGGCGCCTCCAGTGGCGGCGGAGGCGGCAGCGCGCCGCCGCCGGCGGCCGTCGCCTCCTCGCGCGTCGGCTGGTACGGGCACCTCGCGGCGCTTGCCGGCAACGGCAACGGCTCGCTCGACTTCGAGCAGCGCAACGCCGAGGTCTCCGCCGTCGACCGGACGCGGACGACCTCGCCGATCATCTTCAGAGCGGGCACGCAGAAGAAGGAGATGGCGCTGACGTTCGACGACGGCCCCGGCCCGTATACGAACAAGGTGCTCGACGTGCTCCAGAGATACAAGGTGCCGGGCACGTTCTTCGTCGTCGGCGAGGAGGAGACCTACTTCCACGACGCGACCAGCCGGATGGTCGACATGGGGGAGACGATCGGCGACCACACCGAGACGCACGCCAACCTGACGCAGCTCGACGCCGCCGGTCAGAGAGCCGAGATCGTCCAGCAGACGGCGCGGATCGCCCAGTACGGGGCGCCCTTCCCGCGCCTCTTCCGGCCGCCCTACGGCTCCTTCAACGACACCACCCTGAAGATCCTCAAGCAGGAGAGAATGCTGGCGGTCTACTGGACGATCGACAGCGAGGACTGGACGCGGCCGGGGACCGACCAGATCATCCAGAACGTCGTCCCGAAGGCGCAGCCGGGCGCGATCGTCTTGATGCACGACGCCGGTGGCGACCGCACCGAGACGATCGCGGCGCTGCCGACGATCATCACGAGACTGCGGGCGGCGGGCTACAGACTCGTGTCGGTCCCGCGCCTGCTGCTCGACAACCCCGTGACCGCGAACCAGACGCCGCCGGCGAACTTGACCGAGGGCGGGGCCGGGTAGGCCGCGGCGGGCGCGTTGGCGTTGGGAACCCGTTACGGCCCGTTCCAGCCCGCCCGGGGACCCGCCACAATGGGGTCGGTGAGCCAGGACTCCGCCTCCGCCGTCGCCGCTCCGCTTCCCGCTCGCGCTCCGGCGGCGTCCGCGCCCGCGGTGCCCCACGTCAGCGCCGCCCGCGTGCAGGTGCTCGCCGGCAGCGCAGCGCTCGTCGGCGCGGTCGGGCTGAGCGCGACGCTCGCGGTCGGCGCGGCCGGGCGCGACCGCTGGTTCTACGTGCCGGCCGCGGTGCACGGCGGCTTCCCGAGATTCGTCGCCGGGCCGCTCCACGGCCTCGGGCTGCCGATCGCGCCGAGTGGCGGCGCGCTCCTGCTGCTGGGGCTCGCGCTCTGCTACGCCGTCGTGCTCGCCTGCGCACGGGCGTTGCCGACGCGCCGCGTCGTCGTCGCGATCGTCCTCGCGCACGTCGCGTTCGTGCTCGCGCCGCCGCTCTTCTCCTCCGACGTCTTCGGCTACCTCGCGTACGCGCGGCTGGAGGCGCTGCACGGGATCAACCCCTACGCGCAGGGGATCGGGCTGGCGTCGCACGACCCCGTCTTCCCGTTCACCGCCTGGCATCAGCTGACGACCCCGTACGGGCCGCTCTTCACGCTCGCGAGCCTCCCGCTCGCGTGGCTCGGCGTGCCGGCCGGGCTGTGGTCGATGAAGGTGCTGGCGGCCGTCCTCAGCCTCGCCGGGATCGCGCTCGTGGCGCGCATCGCGCGGCGGCGCTCCGTCGGCGTCGCGGGGGCGATCGCGTTCGTCGGCCTCAACCCGCTGACGCTCGCCTACGCGGTCGGCGGGGCGCACAACGACCTGCTGCTGATGGCGCTGCTGCTCGCGGCGGTGCTGCTCGCGCTGGAGGGCCGCGACGGGACCAGCGGGGCGATGGCGGTCGTGGCGGCGTCGGTGAAGCTCTCCGGGGTGGTCGTGTTGCCGTTCCTGATCGCCGGCAGCGAGCGGCCGCGGCGCGCCTTCGTGGGAGCGCTCGCGGGGATCGCGGCGATGGCGCTCGTCGCCTGGGCGGCGTTCGGCACGAAGGGCTTCGAGCTGCTCTCGCAGGTCCACCAGCAGCAGCGATTCGTCGCGCCCTACTCGGTGCCGCAGCAGGTCAGCAACCTGTTCGGGAGCGACAACGTGCCGATGGGGCTGCGGGTCGCTCTGGAGGTCGTGCTCGCGGGCGTCGTCCTGGGGCTGCTGTGGGCGACCTGGCGGCGGCGCGTGGAGTGGATCGCGGCGGCCGGCTGGACGACGCTCGGGCTGCTCGTCAGCACCGCGTGGCTGCTGCCGTGGTACGTCGTCTGGCTGCTGCCGCTGGCGGCGATCGGGCGCGACCGGCGGCTCCGGTGGGCGGCGCTCGCGTTCTGCGCGTTCGCGCTCTGGACGAACATCGCGCGCGTGCTCGTCTAGCCCCGGCGCGTGGGGCTTCCCGGGGCCGGCGCCGTCGGTCCCGCCCGCTATCGTCGAACGCGATGTCCACGGATGCTCACGCCGCCGATCTCGACGCGCTGCTCGCGGGTCTCAACGACCCCCAGCGCGAGGCCGTCGTGCACGGCGAGGGGCCGCTGCTGATCCTCGCCGGCGCCGGCTCCGGCAAGACGCGCGTGCTGACCCACCGGATCGCCTACCTGGTCGGGACCGGGCAGGCGCGGCCCGATGAGATCCTCTCGATCACGTTCACGAACAAGGCCGCGCAGGAGATGCGCGACCGCGTCGAGCTGCTGGTCGGGCGCCGCACGCGCGCGATGTGGGTGATGACCTTCCACGCCGCCTGCGCCCGCATGCTGCGCGCCGACGCCCACCGCCTCGGCTACACGCGCCAGTTCACGATCTACGACCAGAGCGACGCGCGGCGGCTCGTCAGACGCTGCATCGACGAGCTGGACGTCGACCCCAAGCGCTTCACCCCGGGCGCGCTGCACCACGAGATCTCCGACGCGAAGAACAAGCTGCGCGACGCCGACTCCTACGCGCAGATGACCGGCTCCTACTTCGAGCAGACGGTCGCCGACGTCTACCGGCTCTACGAGTCCGAGCTGCACCGCATGAACGCGATGGACTTCGACGACCTGCTCGTGCGCGCGGTCAACGTGATGGAGCTGTTCCCGGAGGTCCGCGACCGCTACGCGAGCGCCTTCCGCCACGTGCTCGTGGACGAGTACCAGGACACGAACCACGTCCAGTACCGCTGGCTCCAGCTGATCGCGGGGGAGCACAGAAACCTCGCGGTGGTTGGCGATGACGACCAGTGCCTCGTCGAGGGAACCCTCGTGACGATGGGCGACGGCCGTCGGCGACCGATCGAGGGGATTCGCGCCGGCGACGAGGTGCTGTCGTCGTTCGGGAGCGGGGACATGCGACCGGCGCGGGTGCTGCGCACGCACCGCTCCCGCAAGGCGGAGGGCGTCGCGATCCAACTGCGCAGTGGACGCCGGATCGTCAGCACGCCCGAGCACACGCACTTCGCCGGGTATCGGCTCGGCCTCACGCCGCAGATGCACTTGACCTACCTCATGCAGCGTCGTGACAAGGGCTTCCGCGTCGGCACCTCCCGGACTTACACGGCGGGACAAGTCAGACCGGTCGTCGGGGTCGCGCTGAGGGCCCGGCACGAGCATGCGGACGCCGCTTGGGTGATCGGAACCCACGATGACGAGGCGGAGGCGCGCGCGCAGGAGACGATGCTCTCGCTCGGCTACGGGCTTCCGACTGTGCCGTTCGTCGCGCGTTCGCGGGGCGACGAGGCGCGTGGCGTCACCGGGAGCCAGGAACTGATCGACGAGGTCTTCGACACGTTCGACACGAAGAGCGGGGGGACGGCGTTGCTGGAGGACGAGCGCCTCGACGCTGATCACCCTCATTTCGTGCCGCAGTCCTACGAGGGACGTCGTCGCATCGTGTCGGTCACGCTGTGCGCCGACCGGCGAGGGCGCACTCCGATGCATCTCGTTGCCGTCGGCGGGCGGGACGAGAAGGCGAGAAGCGCGTTGGAGTCGGTCGGACTGAGCGTGCGGCCGGCCAAGGCCGGATCGTTGAGCTGGCGCTACGAGTCGTGCTTCAAGAGCTTCGCGGAGGCGCTGAAAGTCGTCGGCCGGATTGAGTCGGTCCTTGACGTCCAGGTTCGCTTCCAGGCTCGGCTCGGTGCCGCCAGAGCGACTGGCCGTGAGTCGGCGACGCTGCCGTTCATGCCCGCCGCCTCGGTTCGCCCGGGCATGGTCATGTTCACCGAGGATGGCGGCTACGACGTGGTCGAGTCGGTCGCTCGCGTTCCGCTCGACCGGTCGGTCTACGACCTCGACGTGGAGGGAACTCACAACTTCGTCGCGGGCGGCGTGATCACGCATAACTCCGTGTACGGCTTCCGCGGCGCCGACATCCGCAACATCCTCGACTTCGAGGACGACTTTCCCGATGCGCACGTCGTCAAGCTGGAGCAGAACTACCGCTCGACGCAGACGATCCTCAACGCCGCCAACGCGGTGATCGCGAACAACCGCGGGCGCAAGGGCAAGGCGCTCTGGACCGAGCTGGGCGAGGGCGATCCGATCAAGGTCCGCGAGCTGGAGGACGAGCACGCCGAGGCCCGCTTCGTCGCGGGCGAGATCGAGCGGCTCGTCGACGAGGGCGTCTCGCGCAGCGAGGTTGCCGTCTTCTACCGCACCAACGCGCAGTCCCGGGTGCTGGAGGACACGCTCGTGCGCGCGCAGATCGGCTACCAGGTCGTCGGCGGCACGAAGTTCTACGAGCGCGCCGAGATCAAGGACGCGATCGCCTACCTCACCGTCCTCGTCAACCCGCAGGACGCCGTCTCCTTCAGCCGGATCGCGAACTCGCCCCGGCGCGGCATCGGGCAGACCTCGCTCTCGCGCGTGATCTCATGGGCGAACACCGCGGGCATCACGATCTGGGACGCGGCGATCGAGCCGGAGTCGGTGCCCGGCCTCGGCGCCGCCGCCGTCAAGTCGTTCCACCGCTTCATGGGCGCGATGCGAATCCTCAGAGAGCGCAGCGAGTCGAGCCCGCCGATCGCCGAGCTGCTGAACGAGACGCTGCGCGAGAGCGGCTACCTGGAGTGGCTGGAGAACGAGCGCACGATCGAGGCGCAGGGGCGGATCGAGAACCTGGAGGAGCTGGTCAACGTCGCCGCCGAGTACGACGCCTCCGCCGAGCGGCGCGACGAGCCCTCCTCGCTCGCCGACTTCCTCCAGTCGGTCGCGCTCGTCTCCGACGCCGACACGCGCAGAGACGACGAGGGCCTCGTCACGCTGATGACGCTCCACAACGCGAAGGGCCTCGAGTACCCGATCGTCTTCATGATCGGCGTCGAGGAAGGCGTCTTCCCGCACTCGCGTGCCATCGAGGAGGGCGGCCTGGAGGAGGAGCGCCGGCTCGCCTACGTCGGCATCACGCGGGCACAGCGGGACCTCTACGTCACCTACGCCCGCACGCGCGCGGTCTTCGGCACGCGCAGCTACGGCGCCCGCAGCCGCTTCGTCGACGAGATCCCGATGGACCTGACCGACCGCGCCGCGAGACCGGCGCTCGGCGTCGGCGGCGTCCGCGAGCGGGCGCTCTCGTGGGGGTCGACCACGCCGCTCGGGATGGGCCCGGAGACGAGCTGGGACTCCGGCGGCTCCGGCGGCGGCAGCGACTTCCGGCTCGGCGACGACGTCCACCACGCGGCCTTCGGCGAGGGCGTCGTGACCGGCGTCGAGGCCGGCGGGATCGTCGTGATCCGCTTCGCCAGAGACCATTCCGAGCGCAAGCTCGTCGCCGACCTCGCGCCGATCGAGAAGCGATAGGGTGCCGCCCGCATGAGCGCCACGATCATCGACGGCAGAGCCGTCGCCGCGAAGGTCCGCGCGCAGGTCGCGCTCGACGTCGCCGCGTTCGTCGCGGAGACCGGCGTCACGCCCGGGCTCGCGACCGTGCTCGTCGGGGAGGACCCGGCATCTGCCGTCTACGTCTCGATGAAGCGCAGAGCGTGCGCCGAGGCCGGCATCGCCGACCTCCACCGCCACCTGCCGGCCGACGTCCCCGAGGCGGAGCTGATCGAGCTGCTGACCGAGCTGAACGCCGACCCCGCCGTCAGCGGGATCCTGCTCCAGCTGCCGGTCCCGGACCACCTCGACGGCGCGACCCTCACCGGCCTGATCAGCCCCGACAAGGACGTCGACGGGCTGACGCCGATCTCGGTCGGCCGGCTCGTGCGCGGAACCCCGGGCCTGCGGCCCTGCACGCCGGCCGGCGTGGTCGAGCTGCTCGACGCCCACGACGTCCCGCTGGAGGGCGCCGAGGCGGTGATCGTCGGCCGCTCGGACCTCGTCGGCAAGCCGCTCGTCCACCTGCTGCTGCAACGCAACGCGACCGTCACGATCTGCCACTCCCGGACCCGCGACCTGTCGGCGGTCGCCCGCCGCGCCGACGTGCTGGTCGCTGCCGTCGGCGTGCCGCGGCTGCTCGGCGCCGACGCCGTGAAGCCGGGCGCGACCGTGATCGACGTCGGCGTCAACCGCACCGACGAGGGCCTCGTCGGCGACGTCGACTTCGACGCCGTGCGCGAGGTCGCTGGCCTGCTGACGCCGGTCCCCGGCGGCGTCGGGCCGATGACGATCGCGATGCTGATGCGCAACACGCTGACCGCCGCGACGCTCCAGCGCTGAGCGGCCCGCGTCGGTAGCCTGCGCACCCATGCGCTTCGACCTCAGACGCCTGCGTCGCGGCGAGCAGCTCGCCGGCCTCGGCGCGCTGCTGCTGTTCGTCTTCCTCTTCTTCTTCAAGTGGTACGGCGTGAACGGCTTCGGCTCGGTCGACGGCTGGCACGGCCACAGCGTCCTGCGCTGGCTGATGCTGCTGACGATCCTCTCGGCGGCGACGCTCGTCGTGCTGACGGCGACGCAGCGGATCGTCGCGCTGCCGGTGACGTCCGCGGTCGTGACGACCGCGATCGCCGCGCTCACGACCGTGCTGGTCGCCTACCGCGTCGTGATCAACGAGCCGGGACCGAACGCGTTCGTCTCGGTCAAGGCGGGCGCCTGGCTCGGGCTGCTCGCGTGCGCGCTGATCTTCTACGCCGGCTACCTCTCGATGCGCGACGAGGGCACGTCGATCGCGGACGCCAGAGCGCAGGCCCGCGCGGCCGGCGCGCAGGCGCGCGCGGCGTTCGAGGCGCCGGCGACGCCCGTCCGCCCGGCGCGGGTCCGTCCGGTGCCGCCGGCGCGCGCCCCGGGAGCCTCCGCGGGCGACGAGCCCACCGCGGGCGACCCGCCGTCCTCCTGAGCGCCCTCGCGCCGGGCCGCGGCTCGTCGCCGGCAGGCGGCGGCCGGCTACACTCCGCCGCCGGATGATCGATCGCGCACAGGTGCTCCACGTCGCCC
>JAATFK010000458.1 GCA_015655225.1 Solirubrobacterales bacterium
GTCGACAGAGTCAACATCGGCTACAACGCCGTCCCCGCGCTGCTCGGCGACAGAGTCGCCGGGGCGACCGCCTTCTGGGACGTCGAGGGCGTCACGCTGAAGCAGAGAAGACCGCACATCCGCGAGTTCCGCGTCTCCGACTACGGTGCGCCCTCCTACCCCGAGCTGGTGCTCGTCACGACGCGGTCGAGACTTGACGAGGATCCCAACGTCGCGCGGGCGACCGTCGCCGCGCTCGTGCGCGGCTACGGCACCGCCGTCGACGACCCGGAGGGCTCGCTGAGCGACCTGCAGACGGCCGTCCCCGGCCTCGACCGCAGACTGCTGGAGGCCGAGATGAACGTGCTGGCCCCGGCGATCTCGCCGCCGAACGGCCAGATCGGCGAGCTGGTGCCCGCGACGCTCAACGCATGGGCGAGATGGGAAGTTCGCTTCGGGATCGTCAGAAGACTCCCCGACGTCGCGAAGCTGTTCGACACGACGATCGTCCCCCACAGCGGGGACCGCTCGGGCGACTGAACGCACGTCCGCTGTTGCTCAGCAACAGCAGACCTGCACTCACCCGCGGCGCTCAGCGCAGCGCGCGGCGCACCAGCGCCGGGGCCAGCACCCGCAGCGCGGCGCCGAGCCAGTAGGGCTTCGGGGTGTAGCGCTCGGCGCGACGGCCGAGGCCGGCTTCGACGATCGCCTCGGCGACCGTCTCGGGCTTCGCGACGATGTGGCGCGCGATCGGGTGGCCGACCAGATCGCGTTGCGGGAAGCCCTCGGTCGCGACGAAGCCCGGCAGCACGAGCCCGACGTGGACGCCGTGCGGCCGCTCCTCCAGCGCGAGCGCGTCGCTCCAGCCGGCGAGCGCGAACTTGCTGGCCGAGTACGCGCCGCTGCCGGCGCGCGCGATGCGCGCCGCCGTCGAGGAGACGTTCACGACGGCGGACGGGGCCGAGGCCCGCAGCAGCGGCAGCAGCGCCTCGGTGAGCCGCACCTGCGCGTCGAAGTTGACCTCCATCGTGCGGCGCACGTTCTCCCAGCCGCCGTCGGCGAAGTTCGCGCGGCGGGCGATGCCGGCGTTGTTGACGAGCAGGTCGAGGCGGCCGTCGTGCTCGCGCTCCAGCAGCTCGCGGACGCGCGCCGGCGCATCGTCGGCCGTCAGGTCGGCCGCCAGAGCGGTCGCGGAGACGGCGCCGGCGGCCAGCAGCTCGGCGGCGAGCGCCTCCAGCCGGTCGCCGCGCCGGGCGACGAGCACCAGCCGCGCATCGGGCTCGCGCGCAAGCCGCCGAGCGGTCGCCTCACCGAGCCCGCTCGACGCGCCGGTGACGACGGCGATCACGCCGCCACCGCCCGCGCGCCCAGCGACCATCCCGCACCCGCCCGCGGCACTCCCCTCGCAGCCGACGTGCCCGCGACCACGCCGGCCCTCGCGCCCCTCATCTCGCCAGCAACTCAGAGACCAACGCCGCCCCCTCGCGCGCGAAGCGCGAGCGCGGCACGACGAGGTCGTAGTCGGCCTCCTCCGCGAGCGTCCGCGCGTCGCGGTCGACGTGCGCGTAGACGGCGAGCACGCGCACGCCGTCGAGCAGCCCGTCGGCGCGCACGCGGCCGATCAGCTCGACGCGCCCGGCGGGGTCGTCGGTCAGGTCGAGCACGAGCGCTCTCGGCGAGTGGCGCGCGGCCTCGGCGCGCAGCGCGTCCTCGTCCCCCAGCAGCAGCGACTCGTGGCCGGCCGTCTCGAGCGTCCCCACCACGCTGGAGCCGAACAGCAGGTCCGGCACGTACGCAAAGACGAGCGCCATCCGGACCGCCTCGCGTCCGCCCCGCGCCGCGCTACTGCGCGCGGAGCGTGCGGAACTCCTCGCGGATCGACTCGCCGCGTCCCCACATCTGCACGATCTCGTGGCGGCCGCTGCGGACCTCGCGGAGCGCGAGCTCGCCGCCGATCCCGGCGTCGTCGAGCAGCTGGAGCGTCCCGTGGACCGTCGGCGCGGCGGCGGCGTGGCCGAAGCGGTGGGCGACCAGCAGGCGCCAGTGCCAGTCGTACTTCGAGTACGGCTGCGCGTTGCAGGTCACGAGGTAGGTCGCGGCCTCGACGTAGAGCGACTCGTCGAGCAGGCGCAGGTCCAGCTCCAGGTCGGTCCAGTCGTCCGGAAGCGAGTCGACGATCTGCTGAAAGGTGGCCGCGAGTCCCATCCGAGGCCGAAGGTTACTCATCCCGCGAACGTCTCGTAGAGGAGGAAGATGTTCAGCGCGATGATCCCGACCGCGAGCGCGCCGGCCACGATCGTCGTCGGGCGCCGGTTGACGAGCGCGCCCATCACGTCGCGCCGGCTCGTCAGCCAGATCAGCGGGACGAGCGCGAACGGGATCCCGAACGACAGCACGACCTGGCTGATCACGAGCGAGCGCGTCGGGTTGAGGCCGAGCGCCAGCACGATCAGCGCCGGCGTCATCGTCACGAGCCGCCGCACCGGCAGTGGGATCGAGCGGTCGATGAAGCCCGACATGATCACCTGCCCCGCGTAGGTGCCGACGCTCGAGCTGGCGAGCCCGGAGGCGAGCAGCGCGCACGCGAACGCGAGCGCGGCGCCACCGCCGACGAGCGTCGCGAAGCCGGCGTGCGCGCCCTCGATCGTGTCGACGTGCGTCAGCCCGGAGCCGAAGAAGAGCGACGCGGCGATGATCAGCATCAGCATGTTGACGACGCCCGCGATCGACATCGCGAGCACGACGTCGAGCCTCAGGAAGCGGAAGATCCGCTGGCGGTCCTCCTCGTCCTCCAGCGCGACGCGGTCCTGCGTCAACGCCGAGTGCAGGTAGATCACGTGCGGCATCACGGTCGCGCCGAGGATCCCGCAGGCGAGCAGGATCGAGTAGCTGCCGTCGAAGTGGGGCACGAGCCCGCCCGCGACGGCGCCCCAGTCGGCCCCGATCTTGAGCGTGTCGTAGAGGAAGCCGAGCAGGATCAGGCCGAGCATCGCGCCGATCACCAGCTCGAATCTGCGGTAGCCGCGGACCTGCAGCGCGAGGATCCCGAACGCGATCACGGCGGTCATCAGCCCGGCGACGAAGAGCGGGACGCCGAACAGCAGGTTGAGCGCGATCGCGGCGCCGATGAACTCGGCCAGGTCGGTCGCCATCGCGACCAGCTCGGCCTGGATCCAGAGGCCGAAGGAGACCCGTTGCGGCAGCACCTCGCGGCACAGCTGCGGCAGGTTTCTGCCGGTCGCGAGGCCGACCTTCGCCGACAGCGTCTGGACCATCATCCCGATCAGGTTGGCGGCCAGCACGACCCACAGGAGGATGTAGCCGTGGCTGGCGCCGCCGGCGATGTTGGTGGCGAAGTTGCCCGGGTCGACGTACGCGATCGCGGCGACGAACGCGGGCCCCAGCAGCGGCAGGATCCCGCGCAGGCCCCTGCGGGCGCGGATCTGCTTGAACGTCGCGCGCGGCGGCGCGTCAGCGGTGACGGCCCGCTCCGGGGGCGCGCTCACCGGGGGCGTCACTGATGCACGTCCACCCGCATCGCGGCGGCGA
>JAATFK010000375.1 GCA_015655225.1 Solirubrobacterales bacterium
GGGCTCGATCACCGGCCTCTACACGGTGCTGGTCGACGGCGACGACATGAACGAGCCGATCGCCGACGCGGTCCGCTCGATCCTCGACGGCCACATCGTCCTCACGCGCGAGCTGGCCCACGCCTCGCACTACCCCGCGATCGACGTGCTCGCGAGCGTCTCGCGCCTCGTCGGCGAGGTCGTCTCGCCGCAGGTGCGGGCGGCCGGCCAGGCGGTTCGCCACCTGATGTCGGCCTACAGAGAGAAGGAGGACCTGATCGCGATCGGCGCCTACCAGAGCGGCACCGACCCCTCCGTCGACGCGGCGATCGCGCTCCGTCCCCAGCTGAACCGCTTCCTGCGCCAGAGCGTGGACGAGAAGACGACCGCCGCGCAGGCCGACGAGGCGCTGCTCGACATCGCCGCCGCGGTCGCCGAGCACGCCGGCTTCGCCGCCGAGGCACCCGCGGCCTCGGCGACGGTCGCCTAGCGCGCTAGAGGTCGTTCCCGCGCGCGATCTTGCGCAGGAAGAGCGCCTCTTCGAGGACCTCCTCGTCCACGCCCTGCTCGGTCGCGACCTCGCGCAGCGTGCGCCCGGAGGCGGACGCCTCCTTCACGATCTCCGATGCCTTGTCGTAGCCGATGTACGGGTTCAGCGCGGTCGCGACCGCGAGCGTCGACTCGGCCGAGCGCTCGCAGCCGGCCTCGTTCGCCTGGATCCCGTCCACGCATCTCTCCGCGAACAGCCGGGCGGTGGAGGCGAGCAGGCGGATCGACTCGAGCAGGTTGCGCGCGATCAGCGGGATCCGCACGTTCAGCTCGAACTGGCCCTGCATCCCGCCGATCGTGATCGCGGTGTCGTTGCCGATCACCTGCGCGCTGACCTGCATCACCACCTCCGGGATCACCGGATTGACCTTGCCCGGCATGATCGAGGAGCCCTTCTGCAGCTCCGGCAGGAACAGCTCGCCGATGCCCGCGCGCGGGCCCGAGCCCATCAGCGCGAGGTCCTGCGCGATCTTCGTGAGCGAGACGGCGACGACCTTCAGCGCGCCCGACAGCTCGACCAGCGCGTCGCGGTTCGCCTGCGCCTCGAACGGATCCTCGGGCGGCTCGATCGTGAGGCCGCTGTCCTGCGCGAGCCGCGCGCGCACGCCGGCCGCGAAGTCTCTGTGCGTGTTGAGGCCGGTGCCTGTGGCGGTCCCGCCGAGCGGGATCTGAGCGACCTGCGGCAGCGCGTTGCGGACGCGCCGCTGGCCGAGCCGCAGCTGCGCCGCGTAGCCGGAGAACTCCTGGCCGAGCGTGACCGGGACGGCGTCCATCAGGTGCGTGCGGCCCGACTTGACGACGTCGTGGAACTCGGTCGCCTTCGCCGCGAGCGACGCCTCCAGCCTCGCGAGCGCCGGCAGCAGGTCGTTCGTCGCCTCGTCGAGCGCGGCGAGGTGGACGGCGGAGGGAAACACGTCGTTGGAGGACTGGCCGAGGTTGACGTGGTCGTTCGCGTGCGCGCCCTCGCCGGCGAGCGTCGCGATCACCTCGTTCGCGTTCATGTTCGAGGAGGTGCCGGAGCCGGTCTGGAAGACGTCGACCGGGAACTGGTCGTCGTGCTTGCCGGCGGCGATCTCGTCGCCGGCGGCCGCGATCCGCTCGGCGACGCCGGCGTCGAGCAGTCCCAGCTCGCCGTTGACGCGCGCGGCGGCGCCCTTGATGCGCCCGAGCCAGCGCAGCACCGGCACCGGGACCGTCTCACCCGAGACGGGGAAGTTGGCGACCGCTCTGGTCGTCTCGCCACCCCACAGCTGCTCCTGATCCTGCACGCTCATCGATCCTCCGGGAGTCGGGACTTCGTGGTCGGGGAAAGGAAATCGACCCCCAACGCTACTCCGTCAGCCGCAGAACGAGATCAGCTCCCGGGCCAATCCGACCGAGTCGTCGTAGGCGATCAGGAAACCGGTGCCAGAGAGCGTCCGCAGCTGCCCGTCGGGCAGCAGGTCGAGCGCCTCGCGCGCGCTCGCGAGCGGGTGGGCGGGATCCTGGTCGGCCCACAGCAGGAGCGTCGGCGCCGCGATCGTCGGATAGAGGTCGAGCAGCCAGTGCTGGGGCTCCGTCGGCCAGCGGCGCGCGAACTTCGCCCACGAGCGGGCGCGGTTGCCGTTGCCGCCGACGTCCATGAACGCGTGGCGGACGAGGTCGCGCGCGGCCGGGTTGCGCTGCGCCGACAGCTTCTCGCCGAGCGACGGGCGGAAGACGAGCGACGCGCCCCGCGCGAGCACGCGGTCGAGCACCGGCAGCGCGGCCGCCGTCGTCGCGCCGCGCCACAGCGCCCGCGCGGCGCGGTGGCCCTGCTCGGCGCGGTGCAGGCGGTTCGGCAGCAGCACGAGCCGGCGCGGCTCCAGGCGGCCGCGCGCGATCGCCCGCAGCAGCAGCTCGGCCCCGAGGTCGTGGCCGGCGACGAGCGGCCGCGCCCCGAGCGTCTCGGCGCAGAAGCCGGCGATCACGTCGGCCATCCAGTCGGGCGAGTAGGGATGGCGGGGGCGGTCCTCGGAGTCGCCGTGGAGCGGCAGGTCGGGCAGCACGACGCGGAAGCGCGTGGCAAGCTGCTCGACCACCGGCTCGAACTCGCGGTGCGAGAGGCCGAGCGAGTGCAGCAGCGCGAGCCCGGGGCCGGTGCCCGTCTCCCGGTAGGCGACCCGGGCTCCGTCGCTGTGGTGGTAGAGGCGCAGCCGCATCGCCCCGGGCATGCTGTCAGGCGACACGCTCGGCGTCACCTTCGCCTCCCGAGGTTGTGCAAAACCTCCTCATCGCTACGCAGAGGGGGCGAAACGAGGAGTAATGACGGCATGCCACTGCAGATGCACGGGATCAACTCCCGCCCGCTCGGGCTCTCGACCTCACAGGCGGCACGGGAGCTGGGCGTCTCGCTCGGGACCGTGCGCCGCTGGTCGGACATGGGCTACCTGCAGTCCTACCGCACGCCGGGCGGCCAGCGCCGCTTCAGCGTCGAGCACATCGAGCAGTTCGTCCGCTCGCTCCAGCAGAGCGGGAC
>JAATFK010000256.1 GCA_015655225.1 Solirubrobacterales bacterium
CGAGGCGGCCTGCTGGGACTCCTCCGCGAGCTTGCGGACCTCCTCCGCGACGACCGCGAAGCCGCGGCCCTGCTCGCCGGCGCGCGCCGCCTCGATCGCGGCGTTGAGCGCCAGCAGGTTCGTCTGCTCGGCGATCCCCGTGATCGTCGCGACGATCCCGCCGATCTGCTCGGACTTCGCCCCGAGGCTGCGCATCGCGTCGCTGACGCCGGCCGACATCTCCTCCAGCGCCTGCATCCCCTCGGTCGCTCTCGCGATCGCCTGGACGCCCTCCTCCGCGACCGCGCGGGCCTGCTCCGCCGCCTTCGCGGTGCCCTCCGCGTTGATCGCGGAGCTGCGCGTCGCGGCGACGACCTCCTCGGTCAGCTCGCGGGCCTCGCCGACGGTCCGCACCTGCCGCTCGGCGCCGGCCGCGACCTCGCCGACGGCGCTCGCGATCTCGCCGACCGCGCGGCCGGACTCCTCCGACGTCGTCGCCATCTGCTGCGACGCCGCCGCGACCGCCTGCGTCTCGCGCGAGATCTGCCGCAGCATCGCGGCAACCCGCTCGCGCATCGCGTTGTAGCCGGTGACCGACGACTGCACGCGCGTCAGCATGCCGTTGAAGATCTCCGCCAGGCGACCCAGCTCGAGGCCGGGGTCGGCCTCGATCGCGGTCGTCGTTGGGAGCACCTCACGCGTCAGGTCGCCGTCGGCGACCGCGGCGAGCGCGGCCTCCAGGTCGGCCAGGCACTCGTCGCTGAGGCTCGCCATCCGCTCGACCAGCGCCTCCAGCGAGGAGCGGTCTCCGAGCGCGAGCCGCAGCTCGCTCGTCATCTCGGCGAACGCGACGCCGAGCGCGTCCTGCTCTGACTTCGGCGTCACCTGCACCGCGAGGTCGCCGGCCGCGATGCGGCGGGCGGCGTCGGCGGTCTCGTCGAGGTAGGCGATCATGTCGCGGAACGCGTCGGCCGTTCTGCCGAGCTCGTCCTTCGACTCCAGCTCGACCGTCTGGTCGATCTCGCCGCGCGCGATCCCGCGTGCCGCTCTCAGCAGCTGCGAGAGCCCGCGGACGAGCCAGCGGCCGAGCAGGAACGCGATGCCGAGCCCGAGCAGCACGCCGACGCCGAGCAGGATCAGCGTGATCGTGCGTCCGGTGTGGACCGTATGGCGGAGGTTCTGGACCTGGTCTCTCGAGAGTCTGTCGACGATGTCGTTGAGCGGATACGTGTCGGCGGTCATCGTGGCGAACGTTCTCGCCCCCGGGCCGCTGACGATCGCCGCCTCCAACGCCGCCTGTCTCGCGTCGGCATTGCTGATCACGCGGGCTCTGTGCGAGTCCGCGAGGTACTGGTCCCATTCCGATCTCGTTCTCGCCAGGAGCGCGATGTCGGACGGCTTCGTGAGGTTCGTTCTCAGGGTCGCGAACGAGCTGGCGGCGGACGCCTCCAGCCCGTCGAGCGACTTCACCAGGGCCGCCGCGCTGGCCGGGGTGGTGCCGACCGCGAGCGCCGCGAGCTGCTGCTCGCGGTAGTAGTGGATCACGCCGTCGATCGTGCCGAGCGCCTGCAGTGCCGGCACCGTTCTGGTGTCGACGTGGGTCGCGGTGCTGTCGACCGAGTTGAAGCGCGTGACGGCCACCACGCCGACCGCGATCATCAGCGCGATGACGATCAGGAAGCTGCCGAGCAGCTTCGTGCGAATGCTGTACTTCAACAAGTCCACCCTCCTTGGGTGTCACGCGACGCACGAGTTCCCTCTCGCACGCGCCTCCATCATGGAAATTTGTCTCTCACGGTGATCGACCCGATCGCGCCGCTCTTGATGTCAGACTCGCAACGGTGAACTTCGCCCGTGACGTCGTCGACGCGGCGCCGCCAGAGCGGCTTGCCCTCGTCGAGCTGGGCCGCGACGGCAGCCGCCGCGCGTGGAGCTTCGGCGAGGTCGCCGACGGCGCCGCGCGACTCGCGGGCACGCTCGCGCGCCACGGCGTCGGGCGCGGCGACGTGGTGATGACGCTGATCGGGAACCGCTCGGAGTGGGTCCTCGCGCTCGTCGCCTGCTTCCGCCTCGGGGCGGTCGCGCTGCCCTGCACCGAGCAGCTGCGGGCGAAGGACCTGCGGCTGCGGCTGGCGGCCGCCCGCCCAGCGCTCGTGCTCGTCGACGAGCGCAACGCGGCCGAGCTGCGGGCGGCCGGGGCCGACGGGACCGCGTTCCCGATCATCGAGATCCCCGACCCGGACCTGCTCGCGGGCGACCCGGCGCCGGCGGTCGAGCTGGCGCCCGGCGATCCGTGCCTGATCACCTTCACGAGGGGGACCTCGGGCGAGCCGAAGGGCGTGCTGCACGGGCAGCGCTACCTCGCCGGCCAGGCGCTCCAGGCGGAGCACTGGCTCGACGCGCGCCCCGGCGACCTCGTCTGGTGCACGGCCGCGAGCGGCTGGTCGAAGTCGGCCCGCAACGTCTTCATCGCCCCCTGGCTGCGCGGCGCGGCGGCGCTGCTCCACGACGCCCGCTTCGATCCCGCCGAGCGGCTGGAGCTGCTGGCGCGCGAGGAGGTCGCCGTGCTCTGCATGGCGCCGACCGAGTACCGCGTGATCGCCAAGCGGGCGACGCTCGCGCCACTGCCGCGGCTGCGGGGCCTGGTCGCCGCCGGCGAGGCGCTGAATCCCGAGGTCCTGCGCGTCTGGCACGAGGCGACCGGGATCTGGATCCGTGACGGCTACGGCCAGACCGAGACCGGCCAGCTGACCGGCACGCCGCTCGGCGAGCCGGTCCGCGCCGGCTCGATGGGCCGCGCGCTGCCGGGCGTCGCGCTGCGGATCGAGGACGGCGAGCTGGTCGCCGACCCCGCCACCGTCCCGACGTTCTTCCTCGGCTACCTGGGAGCGGAGGGCGCCGTCGAGGGCGACGCCGCCGCCGCTGCGGAGCCGTGGCGCACCGGCGACCGCGTCCACGAGGACGACGACGGCTTCCTCTACTTCGAGGGCCGCACCGACGACGTGATCATCTCGGCCGGCTACCGGATCGGGCCGTTCGAGGTCGAGTCGGCGCTCGTCGCGCACCCCGAGGTCGCCGAGGCGGCGGTCGTCGCGGCGCCGGACGAGGAGCGCGGGGCGATCGTCCGCGCGGTCGTCGTCCTGCGCGACCCCTCCGCCGCGAGCGACGAGCTTGCCCGGGCGCTGCAGGACCACGTGAGACGCGAGACGGCGCCGTACAAGTACCCCCGCCGCGTCGACTTCGCGCTCGAGCTGCCGAAGACGGCCAGCGGCAAGGTCCGGCGGGCGCTCCTGCGCGCCTCAGACGCCGTAGCCTAAGCCTCGACCTTAGGCTGAGGCTCAACCAGGGCGTCTCCGCCCGAAACCTGCTCACTTGCAGGGGGAACGTGGCTCATCGCGTGCTCGGCGAGCGCGGTGATCGTCAGGGAAGGGTTGACCCCCACGTTGGCGGGCACGGCGGAGCCGTCGCAGACGAGCAGGTTCTCGTAGCCGAACACCCGCTGCCGGCCGTCGACGACGCCCTCGCTCGCGTCGCGGCCGATCACCGCGCCGCCGAGGATGTGCGCCGTGGAGGGGATGTTCATCGCCTCCATCAGCGAGCTCTGCGCCACCCCGCCGGTCCGTCTCGCGAGCCATTCGGCGGTCTCGTTCGCGACCGGGATGAAGGTCGGGTTGGGCCGCTCGGGATCCTGCTCGGTCTGCAGCCGCACGCCGCCGAAGAGCCCGAACGGCACGCGCTTGGCGCGCAGCGCGATCGCGTTGTCGAGCGTCTGCATCACGAGCACGATGATCGTCCGGCGCGGCCAGCCGCGCGGCCACAGCAGGCGCGCCGCCTTGCCGGGCTCCTTCGCGATCGCTCTCAGCAGCTTCAGCGGCCGCGTCACACGCGTGCCGTCGCCGACCAGCAGCGTGTACATCGCCGACATCGCGTCGCCCGCTCTGCCGTAGGTGACGGTCTCGATGTGCGTCGTCGCGTCGGGGTAGATCGAGCCCGAGATCGCGACGCGCTTCGTCAGGTCGTCGGGGTAGTCGCGCGGCACCGTGACGGCGAGGATCGCCTCGCTGTTGGTCCGCACCAGCTCCCCCAGGCGGCGCGAGACGCGCGGCAGCGAGCCGCCGAGGCGGCAGCGCTGCAGCAGCAGGTTGGTGCCGAGCGCGCCGGCCGCCACGACGACGCCGCGCGCGTGGAGCGTCTGCTCGTCGCGCGCGCGACGGCCCCAGGCGCCCGAGCGCACGTGCGTGATCGCGTAGCCGTCGCTGCCATCGGCGGCGCCGAGCGGGCGCACGTCGGTGACGGTCCGGTCGGGCGTGACGGTCGCGCCGCGCCGCTCGGCGAACCAGAGGTAGTTCTTCACGAGCGTGTTCTTGGCGCCGTGCGGGCAGCCGACCATGCAGCGGCCGCAGAGGAGGCAGCCGGTGCGGTCGGGGCCTTCGCCGCCGAAGTAAGGGTCGGGGACGGTGAGCCCCGGCCGGCCCATGAAGACGCCGACCGGCGTCTTGCGGTAGCTGTCGCCGACGCCGAGGTGCTCGCCCAGCTCTCTCAGGAGGTCGTCGGCGGGGTCGTCGTGCTCGTGGACGGTGACGCCGAGCATCCGCTGCGCCTCGCGGTAGTGCGGCGCGAGCGTCGCCTCCCAGTCGGCGATCCCATGCCACTGCGGATCCTCGAAGAAGCGGCTCGGCGGGACGTAGAGCGTGTTCGCGTAGCCGAGGCTCCCGCCGCCGACGCCGCTGCCGCTGACGACCGCGACGTCCTTGAAGGTGGTGACGCGGAAGATCCCCTTGAGGCCGAGGCGCGGGGCCCAGAAGTAGCGCTTGAGGTCCCAGGTCGATCTGGGGAAGTCGCCATCGCGGAAGCGCCGGCCGCACTCGAGCACGCCGACGCGGTAGCCCTTCTCGCTCAGCCGTAGCGCCGAGACGCTGCCGCCGAAGCCTGACCCGATCACGAGCCAGTCGTAGTCGAACGCGGGCGTTCTGGCCATCACGGCCACCGTACCACGAAGATGACGCCCTCGTCACGTTTGAACCGCGCAGCGACCGACTATCGTGAGCCGCATGGCAGCCCGTCCCGTCATCGGCATCTGCACCGCGTACGAGCGCGC
>JAATFK010000305.1 GCA_015655225.1 Solirubrobacterales bacterium
CCATGTCGACCCCGCCCACTTCGAGGCGCAGTACCGCGCCGCCGCCGACCCCTGGGCCTACGAGAGCAGCGCCTACGAGCAGGAGAAGTACGCCCGTACGCTCGACGCGATCGGCCCCGGTCCCTTCGCCAGCGCCCTCGAGCTGGGCTGCTCGATCGGCGTCTTCACCGCCCTCCTCGCGCGCCGCTGCACGCACCTCACGGCGGTTGACGGCGCGCCCACCGCGCTCGCCCGGGCACGGGAGCGGCTGGCGGCAACCGGAGCCAGCGCCACGAACGTCGACTTCCAGCTGCGCACGCTCCCGGACGACTTCCCGGACGGCGGTCCCTTCGACCTGATCGTCGCCTCCGAGCTCCTGTACTACTGGAGCGCCGACCTGCTCGCCGCCACGCTCCCCCGGATCGAGGCGGCGCTTGCCCCCGGCGGCCGGCTCGTCGCCGTCCACTGGCGCGGCGTCCTCGCCGACGGTCCGCTGGACGGCGACCGCGTCCATGCGATCCTCCGCGACGGCACGACGCTCGACCACGACCTCGGTGCGTCGCTCGTGACCGACGCCTATCGTCTCGACCGGTTCGACCGATGACCCATCCTCAGCGCATCGTGATCGTCGGCGGCGGCCCGGCCGGGCTCGCCACAGCCCGTGCCTACCGCGAGGCCGGCGGCGCCGGGGAGCTGACGCTGCTCGCCGGCGAGCCCCACCTGCCCTACCAGCGTCCGCCCCTGACGAAGGAGTACCTCGCGGGGGAGAGCGGCGCCTCCGAGCTGCCGATCGAGCCGGCCGCCTGGTACGACGAGCACGCCGTCACCGTCCGCCACGAGCGCGCCGTCGCGATCGACCGCGAGGCGCGGACGGTCACGACGAGCGCGAGCGCGGAGGGCGAGACGCTCTCCTACGACGCGCTCGTCCTCGCCACCGGCTCGCGCCCCGCCCGCCTCCCGGTCCCCGGCGCCGACGATCCCAACGTCCTCGTGATGCGGACGCGCGAGGACTCCGAGCGCCTCCAGGCGCTCAGCGGGCCCGACGTCCGCGTCGCCGTGATCGGCTCCGGCTTCATCGGCTGCGAGGCGGCCGCCTCGCTGCGCCGGCGCGGCGCCGACGTCGTCCTCATCAGTGACGAGGACGCCCCCCAGAGCGCCCGGCTCGGCGCGGAGGCCGCTCTGCGGATCGCCGACTGGCTCGACCACGACGGCGTCGAGCTGCGGCTCGGCGCGCCCGTCGCGCGGATCGCCCCCGAGCGCGGCGGCTGGAGCGTCACCAGCGAGGACGACAGCACGACCCGCGCCGACGTCGTCCTGCTCGGGAGCGGGATCAAGCGCAACGTCGAGCTGGCCGAGGCGGCCGGGCTGGAGCTGACCGACGCCGGCACGATCGCCACCGACGCCGGCCTCCGGACCGCGGATCCCGCCGTCTTCGCCGTCGGCGACATCGCCGGTGCGCTGAACCCGAGCGCGGGCCGCCGCCTCGCCGTCCAGCACTGGGGCGAGGCGCTCAACCACGGCAAGGTCGCCGGCCGCCGGCTCGCCGGCGACGCGGAGGCGACGTGGGACGTCGCGCCCGGCTTCTGGTCGACGATCGGCGGCCGCACGCTCAAGCACGTCGCCTGGGGCGACGGCTTCGACAACGCCCGCTTCGTCCCCGGTCAGAACGGCGCCTTCACCGTCTGGTACGAGCGCGACGGGATCGCCGTCGGCGTGCTCACGCACGACAACGACGACGACTACGAGCGCGGTCGCGAGCTGATCGAGTCGGGAGCGTCGTTGCCGTGACGTCGGTCGACCTGCACGAGCGGGCGGTCGCGGCGGACGCGGCGGCGCGCGACTCCTCGCTGGCCGCGCCGTCGCCAGCGCTGCGCGCCTGCGTCGTGATTCCCGCCCACGACGAGCAGGAGTACGTCGCGCGCTGCGTCGACGCGCTCGGACGGCAGGTCGGCGTCGCGCCGGAGGCGTTCGAGGTCCTGCTCGTCCTCGACGACTGCCATGACGAGACCGAGGCGCGCGCCCGCGAAGCCGCGCGCGCGCACCCCCGGCTCACGCTTCACCTGATGACGGGACCGGCCGCCGGCGCCGGCGCGGCCCGCAAGGCGGGGATGGACGTCGCCTGCCGGCGGCTCCACAAGCTCGACCGCGACAACGGCCTGATCGCCTGCACCGACGCCGACACGACCGTCGCGCCCGACTGGCTCGCGGCCCAGATGGCGGCCATCGCCGCCGGCGCGCGGGCGGTCGGCGGCCGCATCGAGCTGAACCCGGAGGAGGCCGCGGCGCTGCCGCCGGGCGTCCTGCGCCGCCGCGCCGCCGCCGCGACCGAGCGGATGGCGAAGATCGACGCGGCCCCGCCCGACGACCTCCCGCGCGAGCACTGGCAGTTCAGCGGCGCCTCGATGGCGGTGACGGCGGAGGCCTACGTCGCGATCGGCGGGATCGCCGCCCATCCGGCGCTGGAGGACGAGGCGTTCGAGCGCCGCCTGCAGGACCACGGGATCGCGATCGCGCGCCCGCTCGCGGTGCGCGTGAGGACGTCGGCGCGGATCCACGGCCGCGCCCGCCGGGGGCTGGCGCACGACCTCGCGCTGGCCGACTGGCTGGAGCGCCGCTCCTACCACGGCGACGACTACGGCCTCGACCGCGTCCGCACGCTGCGCGAGGCGGCCGGCGAGCAGGGCAGCGTGTCCGTCGTCCTGCCGACGAGAGAGGTTGCGGGGACGATCGGGGAGATCGTCGACGTCCTTGTCCCGCTGCGCGACCTGGGCGTGATCGACGAGCTGCTGGTGATCGACGCGGCCTCCGCCGACGGGACGGCGGAGATCGCCGCCGCCCACGGCGCGACCGTCGTGCAGGAGTCGACGGTTCTACCGGAGCACGGTCCCGCGCGCGGGAAGGGCGACGCGCTCTGGCGCTCGCTCGCCGTCACGAGCGGCGAGCTGGTCGCCTTCCTCGACGCCGACACCGAGGACTTCCACGAGCGCTTCGCCCTCGGGCTGCTCGGCCCGCTGCTGGAGGATCCGACGATCCGCTTCCTCAAGGGCGCCTTCCGTCGTCCGTTCCGGATCGGCGACCGCACCGTCCCGGACGGCGGCGGGCGCGTCACCGAGCTGGTCGCCCGGCCGCTGCTCAACCTCCACGTGCCGGAGCTGGCGGGCTTCGTCCAGCCGCTCGCGGGGGAGTTCGCGGGGCGTCGCTCCTTGCTGGAGGCGCTGCCGTTCCCGGTCGGCTACGGCGTCGAGATCGCGACGCTGATCGACGCGCTGCGCCTCGCCGGCCTCGACGCCCTCGCCCAGGTCGACCTCGGCACGCGCCAGAACCGCCACCAGTCGCTGCGCGCGCTGAGCGGGATGGCCTACGCCGTGATGGTCGCCGCCGAGCGACGGATCCACGGCGACGCGGCGGTCGCGCTCGCCTCGCCGGGACCGCTCGCGCTCCCGCGCGACGGCGACCTGGAGCTGCAGCAGATCGCGGTCGACGAGCGCCCGCCGCTGCAGGCGCTCGAGCGCGCCGCGTAGTCAGCGCGCGGCGCGGCGCCTCATCCGCGAGGGCTCGTCCGTCGATAGACCGGGAGATGGTCCTTCTTTCCAGTCGTCCGAACCCGCTGCGACGGGCGCTCGGTCTCGGACTGCTGACGGCGCTCGCGATCGGGCTCGCCGCCGGCGGGCCGGCGTCCGCCGCGGCGCCCACCGCGCCCGCCCCGGCGACGCCCGGCGACGGCACCCCCGCCGCTCTCGCCTGGCTCGCCGCCCGCCAGGACGCCGCCGGCGCGAGCGGGCTCGTGCGCTCCTTCACGATCCCCGCCGGCGACCCTGACGCCGGCCTCGCGACCAGCTCCTTCACCTACGACGACGCCCTCGCCGCGCTCGCCTTCCTCGCCGGCGGCGACCCCACCCGCGCCCGCCGCGTGGTCGCGGGGCTCGCCGCCCTCCAGCAGCCCGACGGCTCACTGCCGCTCTCCACCGACACCGCGACCGGCGCGGTCGCGAGCGACACGAAGCGCACCGGCACGCTCGCCTGGGCCGGCTACGCGCTGGTCCGCTACCAGCAGACGACCGGCGACGCCAGCTTCCAGCCGTCCGCCGAGCGGCTCGCGGACTACCTGCTGAGACTCCAGGTCAGCGCCGCGAACGGCTACGCCGCCGACGACCAGCGCACCGGCAGCCTGCTCGGCGGCCCCGACGTCACCTGGGCCTCGACGGAGCACAACATCGATGCGTTCTTCTTCCTCCGCGACCTCGGCCGGCTGCCCGGCGCCGCTCGCTACCGGCCGTTCGCGACCGCGATCCAGGACAGCCTCGTCCTGCACCATTGGAATCACTGGAACCAAGGCTTCTACCAGGGGATCTCGACCGGATTCCCGGACACGACGCGCGCGCTCGACATCTCCTCGTGGGGCGGCCTCTTCTGGCTCGCGATCGGCCACGATGACTTCGCGGCGGAGACGGCCGCGACGCTCGCGGACTTCCGCGTCAGCGGGGCCGCGGTCACGACCTCGACCGCGCCGGACATGTTCAACGCGACCTACGCGTCGCCGCCGGGGGAGACCTTCGCGGGCTATGCGCCCTACGCGCCCGGGCGGGGCGTCGCGGATCCGCCGCGGGTCGTCTGGCCGGAGGGCACGTGGGGCGCGCTGGTGCTGCTCGCCCGGCTGGGGCAGGACGTCTCCGCCGACGTCGCTTCGCTCCGCGCCCTGCAGCAGGTCGATCCCGCCGGCGGCTACGTCCAAGTGACCGCCGGCGACCGGCCCGACCCGTACGGGTACCACGTCTGGCCGGCGGTCGCCGGGACCGCCTGGGC
>JAATFK010000421.1 GCA_015655225.1 Solirubrobacterales bacterium
GACGGTCGTAGATCGACGTCTCTCGCCACTCGCCGCCGCTCCAGACGGGACGCGACGCGCGAGTCGCGGACGCGACGGTCGCGTCCGGCGCCGGAGCGAAGACACGAAGGTCGAGCTGCGGACGGCGTCCAATCACGATTGTCCGCAGCGTCAGCAGACGCACCGGGACGCGGTCGAGCGCGTGTCCGAAGACCGCGCGATAGCTGTCGCCGAACGCGGCAGCGAGGGACGCGCGGGTCGGCTCCGGCGGTAGCGCAACCGTGACCGCGTGGCTCTGGCCGCGGTAGGCCATGTCGACCTCGTGTGAGATCTCGACGGCGTCGATCGTGACGCCGGCCTGCTCCAACCATCTCCGGCCGCTCGCGGCATGTGCGGCGCACTCGTGGCGCAGCGCCTCCTCGTCGAGCTGATCGAGCCCGACGTTGAGCGTGTGGACGATGTCGTGGCGTGCGTCGGCCAGCACGCACCCGAGCGCGCTCGTGAGCCCGGGAAAGCGGGGCACGAGCGCGCGGTGGCCCCCGACCTCGCGCAGCAGCGAGCAGACGTGCAGCGCGCCGCCGCCGCCGAACGGCATCAGCGCAAAGCGCGCCGGATCGTGGCCGCGTTCGATCGACATCAGTCGGATCGCGCCTGCTAGGCGTGCGTTCGCGACCTCCACGACGGCCGCCGCGGCGGCCGTCTCATCGAGGCCGAGCGGCGCCCCGACGTGTGTGAGAAGCGCCCGTCTGGCGGCCTCCACGTCGAGCCGGCCGAGGCCCTCGCCGAGCGGCTGCTCGCCGTCGATGCGGCCGAGCACGAGGTTCGCGTCGGTCACCGTCGGCCGGTCGTTGCCGGCGCCATAGCAGGCGGGCCCCGGCACGGAGCCGGCCGACTCCGGCCCGATCCGCAGCAGCCCGCCGGCATCCACGCGCGCGATCGAGCCGCCCCCGGCGCCGATCGTTCTGATCTCGACCATCGGCATGCGGACTACGAGACCGAAGTCGACCTTCGCCTCCTGCGTCGTCGCCGCCCGGCCATCTGCGACGAGCGCGACGTCGAACGAGGTGCCACCCATGTCGCACGTGATGACGTCGCGGATGCCGGCGTCAGCGGCGCAGCGGGCCGCCGCGATCACGCCCGCCGCCGGACCCGACAGCGCGGTCCGCACGGGGAGGCGCTGTGCGTCGAGCGCCGTCATCACGCCGCCGTTGGACTGGACCACCAGCAGCTCGCCGCCGAACCCGGCCTCGTTCAGGCCGGCGGCCAGCGCCTCCAGGTAGGAGCCGACGACCGGCTGCAGGTAGCCGTTCAACGCGGCGGTCGAGGAGCGCTCGAACTCGCGCATCTCACCGAGAATCGCGCTCGCGGCGGCGACGTGCTGGTTCGGCCATTCCTCCCGGAGCACGGCGAGTGCGGCCTGCTCGTTCGCGTCGTTCGCGTAGGCATTGACGAAGGCGATCACGGCCGCCTCGGCGCCGCGATCGCGCAGCTCGCGGGCGGCCGCCCGGACCGCGTCGAGGTCGACGGCGGTCACGACCGTGCCGTCAGCGCCGGTTCGCTCCGCGACCTCGATCCGCAGATCGCGGGGGATCACGGGCTCGAACGTCCCGCGCAGCCCCCAGGTCTCGGGCCGGTCGCGTCGCCGCATCTCCAGCACGTCACGAAAGCCGGCTGTCGTGATCAGGCCGCAGCTGGCGCCGGTCCGCTCCAGCAGCGCGTTCGTGCCGACGGTGGTGCCGTGGACGATCGCGCCGAGGCGTCCCAGTCCGGCGTGGGCCGCGCGGAGACCGTCGAGGAAGCCGGCGGCCTCGCGCGTTCGCGTCGACGGAACCTTCGCGACCCGCGCTTCGCGCGTTGCCTCGTCGAAGACCAGGATGTCGGTGAAGGTCCCGCCGACGTCGACCCCGGCGACGGTCGCGTCCCGGGCGCCGTTGCTCGTGGCGCTCATCGGGCCGGCTCCCCGACCGCGCTCGCGTCGGTGCCGGCAGGCAGCTCGACGCCGTAGTCGCGGCGCGCCGCCTCGGGGGTGACGTACCCGAGCCGCACGTCGCGAGCGACGCGCAGCGGATCGCGGGCGCGGGGATCGCCCCACCCGCCGCCGCCGGGACTCTCGATCCGCAGCCGCTGCCCTCGCCGCAGGCCGACGCCGACGACCTTCGCGCCGAGCGGCGGCCGAACCCATGCGCCATCGTGCTCGTAGCTGATCACGTTGCGGGCCGCGGGTCTTCCCTGAGCCGCGCCGAACGGGGGCCGCTTGGAGCGCTCGCCGAAGGTCGACATGTCGGCCTCGTCGGCGAGCAGCTCGATCTCGTAGACCGCTCCGAGGCCGCCGCGATGCTCGCCCGGGCCGCCCGAGTCCGCGCGCAGCGCCCACTGCGTGAAGCGGATCGGATAGGTCGCCTCGAGCACCTCGATCGGCGGGATGATCGCGGTCGACAGGGGCGCGTTCGCGTGGTCGAGGCCGTCGCCGTCCGGATGGCCGCCGAGACCGCCGCCGAAGAACGTGAAGAGGACCCAGCGCGCGCCGTCGTCCTCACCCGAGATCGAGAGCGCGTTGATCGTCCCGTAGGAGCAGCCCATCGCGCGCTCCGGCGCCGACTGCGCGATCGCGCCGAACAGCACGTCCATGATCCGCAGGATCGTCTCGGTGTAGCCCGCGACCGGTCGCGGCGGCCGTGCGTCGAGCAGCGACCCGTCGGAGATCACCACGGTCACCGGCCGGAGACAGCCGGCGTTGGCGGGCACCTCCGGGAAGAGATGCTTGAGCGCGACGTAGCACGCCGCGACGGCAGTCGATCGCGCGATGTTGAGCGGCCCCCGGCACGCCGGCGCGGTCGCCGTGAAATCGAGCACGAGCGTGTCGCCCGCGACCGTCACCTCGACCGCGACGGGGATCTCGTGGTCCGAGCCGCCGTCGTTGTCGAGCGCATCGGCGCAGTGGTAGGTGCCGTCGGCAAGCGCGGCGATCTGCGAGCGCATCAGCCGCTCGGCGGCGTCCGACAGCTGCGTGGAGGCGGCCGCGACGGTCACCTCGCCGTACTCGTCGAGCAGCTCACCGAGCCGTCGCACGCCCACGTCGAGGGCCGCGACCTGCGCGTTGAGGTCGCCGAAGGCGTTGACCGGCACGCGGCTGATCGCGCACAGCAGATCGACCACGTCGTCCCGGCGGCGCCCCTGTTCGAAGAGCTTCATCGGGGGCACCAGCACGCCCTCCTGCGCAAGCTCGGTCGCGGCCGGGTTGTAGCTGCCCGCGACATTCCCGCCGACATCGTTCCAGTGGCCGACCGACGCGAGATAGCAGAACAGCTCGCCGTCCCGGATCACGGGACGCACGAGCTTGAAGTCGTTGAGGTGCGTTCCGCCGTCGTAGGGATCGTTGAAGACGTACACGTCCCCGTCGTGCATCGGGCCGTCGCGCTCCACGCGTGCGATCACCGTGCGGACCGCGAACGCCATCGAGCCGACGAAGATCGGGAGGCCGGAGGAGCCTTGGACGAGCGTGTCGCCGGTCAGCGCGTCGTAGAGGCCGTGGCAGGCATCGTGCGCCTCGGCGATCGTTGGGTTGAACGCGGAGCGGAAGAGCGTCGCGTCCATCTCGTCGACGATCTGCTCGAGACGGCCCTGCAGGACGGCGAGCGTGATCGGATCCATCGGCACGTCCATCGAATGTCGTTCCTTTCAGCGGAACAAAGTTCAGTCCAAATCGAGCGGGCATAGTACCGCGACAAACGGCGTTTGCGCAAACCTCAAAGCTGCATATACTCAGAGCCGCTGATGTGTCATGCGTACACCTCTCCTCATGAGTTCCACTGAACGAAACAACTCCTGGCCGGCCCGTGCTCGTAGTTATCTCTACGCGCCCGGCGATCGTGCCGAGGTGCTCGCCAGAGCGCTCGAGGGCGAGGCCGACGTCGTCGTCGCCGACCTCGAGGACGCGGTGCCCGCCGACCGCAAGGCGATGGCCCTCGGGAACGTCCTCGCGGCGCTGGCGGCTCGGCCGTCGAAGCCCCTTCACGTTCGCATCGCCATCGGCGATCCGCGCGGCGAGGACGATCTGCGCGCGCTCGTCGAGGGCGACGTCGCGCTGGTGCGGCTCGCGAAGGTCCGCGGCGCGGCCGACGTGCGCCGCGCGACCGCCGTGCTGGACGGCTGCAACGCCCCCGCGTCGGTCGCGCTCGGCTGCCTGATCGAGTCGGCCGCCGGCGTCGAGGCGGCGCTCGCGATCGCCACCGCGCCCGAGCGCGTGCGTCAGATCTCGCTCGGCGAGGCCGACCTGCGCGCCGATCTCGGCGTCGACGACGACCGCGGGCTGCTCTACGCGCGCTCCCGCGTCGTCGTCGCGTCGCGGGCTGCAAGCCTGGGGCCGCCGCCCCAGAGCGTCTTCGTCGACGTGCGCGACGAGGAGGGCCTGCGGCGCTCCTGTCGCGAGGGTCGTGCGCTGGGCTTCTACGGCCGCTCGGTAATCCATCCCCGCCAGATCGCCGCCGTGCACGAGGCATGCGAGCCCACCGAGCACGAGCGAATTCGCGCGCGCGAACTGCTCGGGAGCGCCGAGCGACTCGCGACCGACGGCGCGTTCCTGCTCGACGACGGCCGCCTCGTCGACCGCGCGACGGTCGAGCAGGCGCGCGCGCTGCTGGAGACGTCGCGGTGAGCACCACCCCCGCGCCGGCACGCGCCGACCGCCTGCTCGAGGCGGTCCGCGCCGGCATCCGCGTCTACGATCTCGCCCAGCCGCTGCATCCGCGCATCCCCCACTCGCCGAACCATCCCGGCTTCCGGTTCGCGCTGATCCGGCGCCACGGCGACATGGTCCGCGCCGACGGCGGGTCGGCCGCCAACGACCTGCTCGTGACCGGAGGCCACACCGGCACGCACGTCGATGCGCTCGCCCACGTCTCCCACGAGGGGCTCCTCCACGGCGGCGTCGACGCCGCCCGGGTGCAGGGTGCCCAGGGTTTTTCCTCGCTCGGTGTCGACACGCTCGAGCCGGTCGTCGCTCGCGGCCTCCTGCTCGACCTGCCTGCCCTGCACGGCGTCGACCGGCTCGCGCCCGAGCAGCCGATCTCCGCCGACGACCTTGAGGCGGCCGCCGCACGCGCCGGCGTCGAGGTCGCATCCGGCGACGTCGTCCTCCTGCGGACCGGCTGGGCGCAGCTGTGGGACGAGCCGCACGCGTTCCTCAGCCACGAGCACGGCGTGCCGGGACCGACCGAGGACGCCGCGCGCTGGCTCGCGGACCGCTCGATCCGGCTGACCGGCTCGGACACGACCGCCTACGAGCGGATCACCGCCGCGCTCGGGCATGCGCTGCTGCCGGTGCACCGGCTGCTGCTCGTCGAGCACGGGATCCCGATCGTCGAGATGCTCAACCTGGAGCGGCTCTCCGCCGCCCGGGTGGCGGAGTTCACGTTCGTGCTTGCGCCGCTGCCGATCGTCGGCGGCACCGGCTCCCCCGTCCGGCCGCTCGCGGTGACGAGCGCATGAGCGCGACGACCGCGCCGCCCAGCGGCTCAGCCGCGGTCGCGCAGCTCGCGGCGTTCGCGGTCGGAGTCCGCAGGAATGGCCTCGCCCCGGCGCGTGCCCACCATGTCGCCCGTCACGTGCGCGACCTCATCGGGATCACGCTGGCCGCGGCGGTCGAGTGGGAAGACGACCCGGTCACGAGGGTGACGCTCGGCTGGGGCGGCACGCCGCAGGCGACCGCGATCGGACGCGGCGTCCGCCTGCCGGCCGCGAACGCCGCGCTGATCGGCGGGACGCTCGCGCACGCGCTCGACTTCGACGACACCCACATGCCCTCCGTCCTGCATCCGAGCGCCTCGGTCGTGCCGGCCGCCCTCGCCGCCGGCGAGGCGTCCCGAGCCGACGGCGCGACCTTCCTGCGAGCGATCGCCGTCGGAGACGAGATCGTCTGCCGGGCGGGCATGGCAGGCTACGACCTGGAGCTGGGGAACTCGATCTTCTTCGAGCGCGGCCAGCATGCGACCGCGATCTGCGGCGCGCTCGGCGCGGCGGCCGCGGCAGCTCTCGTGATGGGCCTCGACGAGGAACGGGTCGGTCATGCGATCTCGATCGCCACGAGCTTCGGCTCCGGCCTGTTGGAAGCCAACCGCACGGGGGGCACGGTGAAGCGCGCCCACTGCGGCTGGGCCGCCCATTCCGGCGTTGCCGCGGCAGAGCTCGCCGCGGCCGGACTGACCGGCGCCCCGACCGCGCTCGAGGGACGCTTCGGCTTCCTCCAGGCGTGGTGCGGCGACGATGCCCACCCCGAGGCGCTGACCGATGAGCTGGGGACGCGCTGGGAGATCGACCGCCTCCACGTCAAGCCCTATCCGACGAACCACTTCACGCACGCGGGCATCGACGCCGCGCTGGAGCTGCGCCGCCGGGGCCTCAGGCCCGACGACGTCGCCGAGGTCATGATCGGGGTCGCCGGCCCGGTCCTGCGCACGATCGCGGAGCCGCCGGAGCTGAAGGCGGCACCGCCGAGTGGCTACGCCGCACGCTTCAGCGCCCCGTTCACGTTCGCCGCGGCGCTCTCCGGCGGCGGCGGCCTCGGAGTCTTCTTCGAGGACTTCACTGACGAGTCCGTCCACGACGCGAACCTGCTCGAGCTGGCCGCGAAGGTCCGCTGCGTCGCCGACGCCCGCTGCGAGGCGATCTTCCCCTATCAGCTGCCGGCGATCGTCGAGGCACGGACCCTCGGCGGCGAGGTCCACCTGATCGAGGTGCTCGAGAACCGCGGCGGTCCCGAGCGGCCGTTGTCCGACGACGAGCTCAATGTCAAGTTCCGCGCCAGCGCCAGGCGCCTGCTCGCTCCCGACCGGCTCGACGCGCTCGAGCGCGTGCTCGGCCGAATCGACCTGCTCCCAGACGTCCACGAGCTGGCCGCGTGCTGCACGCCGCCAGAAGCGAACGCAGCACCCACCATCGGAGGCACGAGATGACCGCAATCACACCGCCCACCGGCTTCGGCGCCACCGTCGAGGACCTGGTCGACCCCAGCTACCTCGCCTCGATCGACGGCGGGGCAACCACCCCCGCGCATTGGTACACCGATGAGCGCATGCTCGCGATCGAACAGGCGCGCGTCTTCGATCGTTCGTGGCACTTCGTCGGGCTCAGCTCCGAGCTGCCAGGACCGGGAAGCTTCATGCGGCGGCGAATCGGCAGCCTGCCGCTCGTCATCGTGCGCGACAAGGCGGGCGAGCTCCACGCGGTCGTCAACGTCTGCCCGCACCGCGGCTCGGAGCTCGTGTGCGAAGCCCAGGGCCACCTCCACCTCTTCCAGTGCCCCTACCACGCCTGGTCGTTCTCGCTCGACGGCAGCTTCCGCAAGGCGCCGCGCGAGGACCGCAATCCCAGCTTCTCGAGCGCCGGACTCGACCTCGACAGACTGCAGGTGGCGACTGTCGGCGATCTCGTCTTCGTCAATCGCGACCTGTCCGCGCCCGCATTCGACGCCGTCTACGACGGCTGGCGCGACCGCGTGGATGCGACCGGCGACTTCTCGGCGCTGCGCCCTGCGGACCTGTTCACGTTCGAGATCGAGGCGAACTGGAAGCTGCTCGTCGAGAACAACCTCGAGTGCTACCACTGCCCGGTCAACCACCCCGGCCTGAAGGCTCTCATGGACACGAACGAGGACACCGACATCGACCCGCACGGCCCCTGGGTCGTCTACAGCCCGCGCGACGCGAAGGAGGATCTCGCCCGCGACCGAGAGAGCGGCACCTACGCCATCAGCGAGGAGGGTCGCGACCGCCAGCTCGCGACGTACCTGTGGCCGAACTTCTTCTTCAGCCTGATGCCGGGCGACGGGGTCGCGACCGGGTCGGTCGTGCTGCCGATGGGCCCGAACCGCTCCCTCTACGTCCGCCGCTTCTTTTTCGCCGACGAGGTCGAGGAGTCGACCCGCAGAGACGCGCTCGCCTTCTGGGGCCAGGTCGCCGCCGAGGACCGGGGCCTCTGCGAATCGGTGCAGCGTGGGCTCAACACCGGCGCCTACGGCCAGGGACGCCTCCTGCTGCCCTCGACAGAGGCCGGCGTGCACCACCACCAGCAGCTGCTCGCCCGCGCGCTCTGCGAGGACGCCGGCGCCGCCCCGATCGCCGCGACCTCGTGAGCACCCCTCCCTTCGACCTCAAGCACCGCAGCCGCGCTCTCACCGAAGGTCCCGAGCGGGCTGCCGCGCGCGCCTACCTCCACGGCATCGGCTACACGCCCGAGGACCTCGCGAGACCGATTGTGGGGGTTGCGCATTCGTGGATTGAGACGATGCCGTGCAATTTCAACAATCGGGTGTTGGCGGCGAGAGTGAAGGAGGGGATTCGCGCGGCTGGGGGCACGCCGATGGAGCTGAACACGGTCGCGATTTCTGACGGGATCACGATGGGGACTTCGGGGATGCGGGCGTCGCTCGTCTCGCGTGAGCTGATCGCGGATTCGATCGAGTTGGTCGCGAGCGCGCATCATTTCGATGCGCTCGTCACGATCAGCGGTTGCGACAAGACGATCCCTGGCACGGTGATGGCGTTGGCGCGCCTGAACATCCCGTCGCTGATGCTCTATGGCGGCTCGATCAAGCCGGGTCGCTACAGGGACGAGGACGTCACGATCCTCCAGGTCTTCGAGGCTGTCGGCGCCCACGCGGTCGGCAAGATCAGCGACGAGGAGCTGGCGGCGTTGGAGCAGGTCGCCTCGCCGGGTGCTGGCGCGTGTGGCGGCCAGTTCACCGCGAACACGATGGCGATGGCCTTCGAGGTGCTTGGGATCTCGCCGGCGGGGTCGGCGATGGTGCCGGCCGAGGATGGCCAGAAGCGCGAGGTCGCGATCGAGGTCGGCAGACTCGTGATGGACGTGCTCGCGCGTGGTCAGCGGCCGAGTGATGTGATCACGAAGGACGCGTTGGAGAACGCGATCGCGGCGGTCGCGATGAGCGGCGGCTCGACCAATGCCGTCCTGCACCTGCTGGCGGTCGCTCGCGAGATCGGCGTGCCGTTGGAGATCGACGAGTTCGATCGCATCAGCGAGCGGACGCCGCTGCTCTGCGATCTCGCGCCGGGCGGTCGCTACAACGCGACCGACCTCTATGCCGCGGGCGGTGTGCCGCTCGTCCTCAAGCGTCTCCATGAGACCGGCATGCTGCACGAGGACGCGATCACCGTCACCGGTCGGACCGTCGGCGAGCACGCCGCCGACGCGCAGGAGACGCCCGGTCAGCGCGTCGTGCGCTCCCTCGAGGAGCCGCTCAAGACGACCGGCGGCTTCGCGATCCTTCATGGCAATGTCTCGCCCGAGGGCTGTGTCGTCAAGCTCGCCGGCCACGAGCGCCGCCACCACGTCGGTCCCGCGCGCGTGTTCGACGGCGAGGAGGCCGCGATGACGGCGGTCCTCGCGCACGAGATCCAGGAGGGCGACGTCGTCGTGATCCGCAACGAGGGGCCCGTCGGCGGTCCCGGCATGCGCGAGATGCTCGCGGTGACCGCCGCGATCCAGGGAGAAGGGCTGGGGGAGAGCGTCGCGCTCCTGACCGACGGCCGCTTCTCCGGCGCGACCCACGGCTTCATGGCAGGGCACGTCGCGCCCGAGGCCGTGCGCGGCGGGCCGATCGGCGCGCTGCGGACCGGCGACGAGATCACGATCGACGTCGACAACCGCCGGATCGACGTGAACCTCTCCGACGAGGAGATCGCCGCGCGGGTGCGCGACTACGTGCCGCTCGCGCGCGCCGACGAGCACGTCGACGTCGCGATCCAGAAGTACGC
>JAATFK010000318.1 GCA_015655225.1 Solirubrobacterales bacterium
CCGCCGTCCTCCCCGGTCAGCCCCAGCAGCCCGTTCAGGCCGAGGTAGTTCATGTCGTGGCCGGAGCGCTGGGCGGCCGGGCCGTCCTGCCCGTAGCCGGTGATCGCGCAGTAGACAAGGCCGGGGTTGACCGCCGACAGGTGCTCCCAGCCGACGCCGAGGCGGTCGAGCACGCCGGGCCGGAAGGACTCCAGCAGCACGTCGTGGTCGGCCGCGAGGCGCAGCAGCACGGCGCATCCCTGCTCGGACTTGAGGTCGACGCGGATCGAGCGCTTGTTGCGGTTGAGCGCGAGGAAGAGCGCCGATCTGGCGCTGTCGGCGACGCCCTCGACGTACGGCGGCGACCAGCGGATGTAGTCGCCCATCGCCGTGTCCTCGACCTTCAGCACCTCGGCGCCGAGGTCCGCCAGCAGCAGCGAGCAGAAGCCGCCTGGCAGCAGCCGGCTGAGGTCGAGGACTCTCAGGCCGGCGAGCGGGAGGGCGGCGGCGGGGGTCACGAGGCCGCCGGGGCCGGAGTGGCCGGGGCCGCCGGGGCCGGGCTCGGCGTCCCCAGCCCGAGCAGCGCCCGCGCCTCCGCGACGGTCGCCGGGCGCCGGCCGACGTCCTGCGCGAGCTGGCGCGCCTTCGCGATCAGGTCGCCGTTGGAGCGCGCCATCGTGCCGTCCGGGAGGTAGAAGTTGTCCTCCAGCCCGGCGCGCACGTTGCCGCCGAGCGTCAGCGCGCTCGCGATCAGGAGCCACTGTCTGCGTGAGACGCCGATCACGCCCCAGCGGTTGGGACCGTCGGGACCGCCCGGCACGTTCTCCGCCATGTGGGCGAGGTTGCGCGGCGTCGGGCGGATCCCGCCGGTCACCCCCATCACGCACGAGATCTGCAGCGGCTCGTGGAGGATCCCCATGTCGAGCAGCGGGTCGAGGTTGGCGATGTGGCCGGTGTCGAAGCACTCGTGCTCGGGCTTGATGCCCTCCTCGTTCATCGCCGTCAGCAGCGTCGTGATCGTCTCGAAGCTGTTCTCGAAGACCGTCCCGAAGACGAAGTCCCTGCGGCGCGGCGAGTACTTCGCGTAGTTCATCGAACCCATGTTGAGGGCCGCGACCTCAGGTCTCAGCGCCCGCAGGTACGCGATTCGCTTTTCCAGCGAGACGCCGACCGCCCCGGTCGAGAAGTTGATGATCACGTCGTCGACCGCGCCGCGGATCGCCTCCGTGATCGCGCGGAAGTCCTCGACCTCGTAGGAGGGGACGCCGTCCGGCGTGCGCGCGTGGATGTGGATCATCGACGCGCCCTCGTCGACCGCGCGGCGCGCCTCGGCCGCGTACTCCTCCGGCGTGTACGGGATCGCCGGGCACTGCTCGCGGTTCGCGATCGCGCCCGAGATCGAGCACGTGATCAAGACCGGGTGTTCGAGGCTCATACCGGCACCACTCCATGCTTCTTCCAGGGACGTTCGACCCGCTTGCCTTCGGCCATCTCCAGCGCGCGGCAGATCGTCGGGCGCGTCTCGCGGGGGTCGATCACGTCGTCGATCATGCCGTTTCTGGCGGCGACGTAGACGTCGATGATGCCCCGGTAGGCGGCGATCAGCTCGGCCCGTCTGGCGGCCGGGTCGTCCGCCTCCTCGACCTGTCTGCGCATCACGATCTCGACCGCTCCCTCGGCGCCCATCACGCTGATCTCGGCGCTCGGCCAGGCGACGATCAGGTCCGGCTCGTAGGCGCGGCCGTTCATCACGTAGTAGCCGGCGCCGTAGGCCTTGCGCACCACGACGGTGATCTTCGGCACGGTCGCGTTCGCGACCGCGTAGAGCATCTTCGCGCCGTGGCGGATGATCCCGGCGGCCTCGACTCTCGTCCCGACCATGAAGCCGGGCACGTCCTGGAGGAACAGCAGCGGGATCCCGTACGCGTCGCAGAGGTTGACGAAGCGCGCCGCCTTGTCGGCCGAGTCGATGTCGAGGATCCCGCCGAGCTGGCGCGGCTGGTTGGCGACGATCCCGACCGGCCGCCCGTCGAAGCGCGCGAAGCAGGTGATGATCGTCTTCGCCCACTGCGGCTTGAGGTCGAACCAGACGCCGTCGTCCACGATCCGCCGGATCAGGTCGTACATGTCGTAGGACTTGCGGTTCGACTCCGGCAGCAGGTCGAGCAGCTCGTCGTCCATGCGGTCGACCGGGTCGGCGGTCGGGCGGCGCGGCGGCGCGACCTCGTTGTGCTGCGGCATGTAGGAGAGGTACTGCTTGATCCGCTCGATGCACTCGGCGTCGTCGGCGACCTCCAGGTCCCCGACCCCCGAGGTGCGGCAGTGCACGCGCGAGCCGCCCAGCTCCTCCTGCGTCACGTCCTCGCCGATCGCGGCGCGCACGAGGTGCGGCCCGGCGAGCGCCATCGAGCCGCGTCCCTTCACCATCGGGACGAAGTCGGCAAGCCCCGGGATGTAGGCCGTCCCCGCCGCGCACGGCCCCATCAGCGCCGCCACCTGCGGGATCACGCCGCTCATCACGACCTCCTCGCGGAAGAGGTGGCCGGAGCCGGCGAAGAGCGAGCCGACCGCCTCCTGGATCCGCGCGCCGGCCGAGTCGAGCAGCCAGACGAACGGGATCCGCTTGGAGAGCGCCAGCTCCCGCAGGCGCGTCACCTTGATCTCCCCCGTCATCCCCATCGAGCCGGCCATCACGGTGAAGTCGTAGGCGCAGACGGCGACGAGCCGCCCGTCGACCTTGCCGTAGCCGGTGATCACGCCGTCGGCCGGCGCGACCTTCCCCTCCAGCGCCCGCACCGAGTAGTGGATGCCGCCGTGGATCCCCAGCTCGGTGAACGTCCCGTCGTCGACCAGCAGCGCGATCCGCTCGCGCGCCGTCAGCTTGCCGGCCTCGTGCTGGCGCGCGATCTTCTCCTCGCCGCCGCCCAGCGCGATCTGCTCGCGGCGCGCATGCAGGTCCTCCACCAGCGGTCGCAAAAGCGATGTCCCCTGCTCGGCCTCAGGGGCGCCCATCAGCGGCCTTTCCACTGCGGCTCACGCTTCTCGAAAAACGCGGTCACGCCCTCGACGATGTCTTCGGTGGACA
>JAATFK010000584.1 GCA_015655225.1 Solirubrobacterales bacterium
GTCGGCCTCGCCGACAAGGTCGACTTCTACCCGGCGCAGCTCTCGGGCGGCCAGCAGCAGCGGGTCGCGATCGCACGGGCGCTCGAGATGGACCCGAAGCTGATGCTGTTTGACGAGCCGACCTCGGCGCTCGATCCCGAGCTGGTCGGCGAGGTGCTCGCGGTGATGCGCGGGCTCGCCGACGACGGCATGACGATGGTCGTCGTCACCCACGAGATGGGCTTCGCGCGCGAGGTCGCCGACTCGGTCGTCTTCATGGACGGCGGCGTGATCGTCGAGAGCGGCACGCCCGCCGAGCTGCTCGCGAACCCCCGCGAGGCGCGCACGCGCGACTTCCTCGCGAGAGTCCTCTAGCGCGCGGCGCTAGAGCTTGACGAGCACCTTGCCGATCGCGCCGTGCTCGACCGCGTCGTGCGCGGCGGCGATCTCGTCGAGGGTGAACACGTGCGGCGGCAGCTCCGTCAGCACGCCCTCCGCGAGCGCCGCGCTGACGCCCGCGACGGCCTCGGCGAGCGCCGGCTCGGGCACCGTGTAGATGAGGACGAAGCGGAGCGTGACGTTCGCCTGCATGCGCGGGAACACTCTCATCGTCAGCTCGGGGTCGTCGGTCGCGTAGAAGACGATCGTCCCGGCCGGCGCAAGCGTGCGGACGTCGAGCGGGAGGTTCTGCGCGGGCGCGACCTCAATCACGCGGTTGACGCCGTTCGGCGCCGCCGCCCGAACGGCGTGCTCGGCGTCCTCCTGGCGGTAGTTGACGACGACGTCGGCGCCGGCGGCCTCGGCCAGCCGGGCCTTCTCGCCGGAGCTGACGGTCGTGACCACGCGCGCGCCGGCGTGCTTGGCCAGCTCGATCGCGTAGTGGCCGACGGCACCCGCGCCGCCGGCGACGAGCACCGTCTGCCCGCTGATCGGCCCGTCCGCGAAGAGGCAGCGGTAGGCGGTCAGGGCGGGGATCCCGAGGCTCGCGCCGAGCTCGAAGCTGACATTGTCGGGGAGCTTCACGGCCTGGCGCTCGGGCAGCGCGATCCACTCGGCGGCGGTGCCGTGCTGACGCTGCCAGGCGCCGAACCAGATCCAGACGCGCTCGCCGACGCGGGCCGGGTCGACGCCCTCGCCGACGGCGTCGATCTCCCCCGCCCCGTCCTGGTTCGGCACGACGTAGTCGTGCTCGATCCCGGCGCCGCGCGCACCGGCGCGCGTCTTCCAGTCGGTCGGATTGACGCCCGAGAAGCGCACGCGCACGCGCACCTCGCCCGGGCCCGGCTCAGGGCGCTCGATCTCGACGACTCGCAGCGTGTCCTGGGCGGACCCCGCGCGGTCGTAGACGGCGGCTCGCATCGTTTCGGGCATGGGCTGGAGCTTAGACAAGGGTCGCCGGCGAGCAGCCGGCGCGACGTATGCTCACGGGATCCCAACCGGAGGTGCCTCGTGAAGCGTGCGCTCGTCATCGTCCTCCTCGCCGTCGGCGCGGCCCTCGCCGCCCCCGCGCTCGCGGCCGCGCAGATCCAGGTCGACCAGGGGATCGCCGGCGCGCGGCTCGGCAGCACGAGCGCCCAGGTGCACGCGGCGCTCGGCAGACCGGCGGGCACGACGCATGGGACCAACGACTTCGGCCGCTACACGCAGGAGCGCTACGCGGGCGGGATCAGCGTCACCTACCAGGGCAGCCAGACCGTCTCGGCGGTCGCGACGACCGGCCTCGGCGACCGCACCGCGAGCGGCGTCGGCGTCGGCTCGACCGAGGCGCAGGCGAGACGCGGCGTCCGCTCGCTGCGCTGCGAGACGATCTCCGGCACGCGCTCCTGCCACACCGGGACCTTCGCTCCCGGCGACCACGTGACCGACTTCGTCCTGCGCAGAGGGAAGATCGTCCGCGTCACCGTCGGTATCGTGATCGACTGATGGCGCAGACGATCCGCACCCCGGGCCTGCTCCTGACCGAGCACGAGTTCGAGATCCCGCTCGACCACGACGCGCCCGGCGGCGAGCGGATCACGGTCTTCGCCCGCGAGGTCGCCGACCCCGACGGCACCGACAAGCCCTTTCTCGTCTTCTTCCAGGGTGGCCCCGGCCACGAGGCGACGCGCCCGTTCGGCAACCCGCGCGGCCCCGGCTGGGTCGTGCGCGCGCTGCAGGACTTCCGCGTCCTGCTGCTCGACCAGCGCGGCACCGGCCGCTCGACGCCGGTCGGGACGCTGCCGGGGCTCACGCCCCACGAGCAGGCCGAGCGGCTGGCGCACTTCCGCGCCGACGCGATCGTCCGCGACGCCGAGTGGATCCGCCGCGAGCTGGGCGTCGAGCAGTGGAGCATCCTCGGCCAGAGCTTCGGCGGCTTCTGCGTGATGACGTACCTGTCGCACGCCCCCGAGGCGCTGCGGGAGGCGTTCGTGACCGGCGGACTGGCGCCGATCGACCGCCCCGTCGACGACGTCTACCGCGCGACCTACGAGCGCGTCCTGGAGCGCAACCGCCGCTACTACGCCCGCTACCCGCAGGATCGCGGGCGCGTGCTCGCGCTGCACGAACGGCTCGCGAGCGAGGACGTGCGGCTGCCCTCCGGCGACCGGCTCACCTCCGAGCGGCTGCGACAGGCCGGCGCCGTGCTCGGGATGAGCGACGGGCCCGACCAGCTCCACTACCTGCTGGAGCGGCCGTCCGGCTCCCCCGCCTTCCTCCACGACCTCGAGGCCGTGACGGGCTTCGCGCGCACCCCGCTCTACGCGATCATCCACGAGGCCTGCTACGCCGACGGGACCGCGACACGCTGGTCGGCGCAGCGGACGCAGCCGGACGCCTACCGGACGCAGCCGGAGCTGTTCACCGGCGAGCACGTCTATCCCTGGATGTTCGAGCAGTACGGCGCGCTCGCGCCGCTGCGGGAGGCCGCCGACCTGCTCGCCGAGCGCACCTGGCCCCGGCTCTACGACACCGAGCGGCTGCGCGCGAACACGGTCCCGACGGCCGCCGCGATCTACACCGAGGACCTCTACGTCGAGCGGTCGTTCTCGGAGGAGACGGCGAGCACGATCGGCTCACTGCGCCCGTGGGTCACGAGCGAGTACGACCACAACGGGCTGCGCGCCGACGGCGGCCGCGTGCTCGGTCGATTGCTCGACCTGACGCGCGGCCGCGCGTAGCGCTTTCGGCGGGGTCTAGCGCCCGGGCGGACGGAAGAACGTGTCGGGATCGGGCACGGTGCGGTCGCCGGCGTCGAGCGCGTCGATCGCCGCCAGCTCGTCCCCGCTCAGCTCGAAGTCGAAGACGTCGA
>JAATFK010000407.1 GCA_015655225.1 Solirubrobacterales bacterium
GAACGCGGCGCGCGGCATGCGCGGCATGTTCTCTCGGATGCGGTCGAACACGATGATCGTGTCGTAGAGCGGGAAGCCCAAGATCGTCAGCAGCGCCGCGACCGTCGACGTCGTCACCTCCCGGCCGGTGAGGGCGTAGACGCCCGTCGTGATCAGCAAGTCGTGCATCAGCGCGATCAGCACCGGCACGGCGAACTTCCATTTGAACCGGAGGGCGATGTAGGCGGAGATCACCAGCAGCGAGGCGATGATCGCGATGATCGCGCTGTTCGCCACGGTCCGGCCGAAGGTCGGCCCGACCGACTCGCTTGTGAAGCTCGTGGTGCCGCCGAATCTGGCGTCGAGTCTGTTGCGCAGCGTCGAGACGCTGTTCGGCTGCAGCTTCTCGGTCGAGATCTGCACGACGTGCGGCCCGAGCTGCTTGTTCGTGACGTGCTGCAGCTTCGCGTCGCTCGCGCCGACCGAGTTGAGCACGTCACGCAGCTGCGCGTCGGTGCCCGGGTGGACGATGTTCGTCGTGATCCGCGTGCCCGACGTGAAGTCGATGCCGAAGTTGATCCCCTTGCCGCCGATCGCGAGCGCGCCGATCAGCAGGATGATCCCGGAGATCAAGAAGAACCATCTCGATCTGCCCATGAAGTCGAACGTCCAGCGGCGGCCGGCGATGTGGGCGCCGAGCGCGGAGCGCTTCGTCATCCAGGAGCTGCGCCCGACCGTCGAGAGGATCGCCTGCGTCGCCATCACGGCCGTGAAGAGCGAGACGAGCGTCCCGATCCCGAGCGTGAACGCGAAGCCCTTGACGTCGGAGGTCGCGAGGATGAAGAGGATGAAGGCGACCATCACGGTCACGACGTTGGCGTCGATGATCGCGGTCAGGCCCTTTCTGTAGCCGGCGGCGATCGCGGCAGGGATCGCGCGCCCGGCGCGCACCTCTTCCTTCACGCGTTCGAAGATCACGATGTTGGCGTCGGCCGCGACGCCGATCGTGAGGATCAGGCCGGCGATGCCCGGCAGCGTCATCGTGATCGGGATCAGTCTGATCAGCGCGAAGAAGTAGAGCGCGTAGATCACCAGGGCGCCGGTCGCGATCACGCCGAGCACGCGGTAGAAGGTGATCAGGAAGAGCGCGACGATGCCGAGGCCGACGAGGCCGGCGAGCAGGCCCTGGTTGAGCGCCTGCTGCCCGAGCGTCGCGGAGACCTGCGACTGCGAGATCAGCTTGAGGTTGATCGGCAGGGCGCCGAGCTTCAGCAGGTTCGCGAGGTCCTGCGCGCTCTGGATCGTGAAGCCGCCCTCGATGTCGGCGCCGTTGGAGCCGTCGATCCCGTCGGGCAGCTGGCGGAAGTCGATCGAGGCGACCGAGACGAGCTTGCCGTCGAGCGCGACGGCGAAGTGCTGGAGCACGTTCGCGTCGGCGACGCCCGGCAGCGCGAGCGACTGGCCGCGCTGGGCGATCTCCTTCGTGACGGTCTGGAACTCCTTCTTGCCTCTGTTGGAGAATCTGAACTCGACGTCGGGAAGGTTCGCCTGCGTGAAGCCCTGCGTCGGGTCCTTGATGTCGGCGCCGGTCAGCGCCACGTCGTCCCGCAGGACGTAGAAGCGCGCGGCCGGGTCGCTCGGTCTGATGATCTCCTTCGAGCTCGCGTCGACCGCCTGCAGCACGACCGTCCCCTGCGGGACCCGGATCACCTCGGCGCCGGCCGGCAGCGCGTTTCTGCCGATCGCCGAGAGGAGGTCTCTCTGCGAGGTCTCGGGGCCGGCGAGGTAGGTGTGGTCTCTCGTAAAGGCGTAGAGCGCTGGGCCTCTGCGCGAGCCGCCGGGACGGACCGGCTGTCTCGACGCGAGCCTGACGGCGTCGTAGATCGGCTGGCCCTGGGCGGCGTTGCCGCCGTTCTGGCTGAGCGCGACCGCGGCGGGGTCCTGCGCCGGCAGCTGCGGGGCGACGAGCTTGCCGTCGGTCCCGATCAGGTTCTTTTCCCAGTCGTAGAAGTAGAGCTGGGCCGGCGTGCCGACCTGCTGTCTGGCCCGCTCGATGTTCTGGACGGCGGGCAGGCCGACCGTGATCTGGTTGTTGCCGGAGCGCTGGATCTCCGGCTCGGCGACGCCGAGCTGGTCGACGCGCTCGCGGATGATGTCGACCGAGCGGTCGAGCGCGTCCTGGGTGACGACCGGGACCTGCGGGGTCGGCGAGCCCTGGTAGACGAGCTCCACACCGCCCTTGAGGTCGAGCCCGAGCTTCGTCGGCTTCGAGGCGATCACGGCGAGGGACCCGGCGAGGAGTCCCACGACGAGCAGCAGAATCAATCCATTGCGGCGGCGGTCGGTCATCGTCGGCCGATCCTACTTGGATGGAGTGAGGACGAGTAGCAAGCCCCCGTCGTCGTCGTACGCGGGAAACAAGTCAGCAACAGCTCGCGCCGGCAGATCGCCCTCCGCGTTGACCGTCACCGGCTTCCCGAGCGCCCGCACGCCCCACTCCAGAACCGTGCCGACGGCGTCCTCGCCACCCTCGAAGTCGAGCCCCAGAACCTCGCGCACGGAGCGGCCGATGACGCGCTCGTCGTCGAGCCCGGTCAGCTCGAACGAGCCGCGCCCGCAGCCGATCACGCGACCCTCCCGGTCGCAGACGAAGAACGCGGCGTCGGGCGCCGGGTAGTAGTCGTCGAGCAACTCGAAGAGGAAGCCGAAGCCGCATCTCTCGCAGCCCTTGGGGCCGCGGCGGAAGCCGGCGGTTCGGTCGGTCGCGCTCGTGCGCGTGCCGCAGTTGGGACAGATGAAGAGGTGAGCCATCTCGGTACGAAGGATACGAAGCGCGCTGAGTGCGCGAATCGTTATGCGTCAGAAGAGCTTTCTACCTGGCTCGGGTAAATCGATCTTCAAGTGATCGAAGGCACGCGCGGTCGCGACGCGCCCACGCGGCGTCCGCTCGATCAACCCCCGCTGCAGCAGATACGGCTCGTAGACGTCCTCGATCGTATCCTGTTCCTCGCCGACGGAGACCGCCAACGTCGAGAGCCCAACCGGGCCGCCCTGAAACAGCTCGCAGATCGCGCGCAGGATCGCGCGGTCGAGATGGTCGAGCCCGGCGTGGTCGACCTGCAGCAGGTCGAGCGCGTAGGCGGCAACCTCCTCGGTGACGACGCCGTCGCCGCGCACCTCGGCGTAGTCGCGCACGCGCTTCAGCAGCCGGTTGGCGACGCGCGGCGTGCCGCGGCTGCGGGCGGCGATCGCGCGCGCCCCGGCAGGGTCGACCTCGACGCCGAGCAGCCGCGAGGAGCGGTGGACGATCCGCCCCAGCTCCTCCGCGTCGTAGTGCTCCAGGCGGTGCTGGATGCCGAAGCGGGCGCGCAGCGGCGTCGTCAGCAGGCCCGCGCGGGTGGTCGCCCCGATCCGCGTGAAGGGCGGCAGGTCGAGCGTCACGACGCGCGCGCCGGCACCCTGGCCGACGGTGATCGGCAGCTGCCCGTCCTCCATCGCCGGGTAGAAGACCTCCTCCA
>JAATFK010000522.1 GCA_015655225.1 Solirubrobacterales bacterium
CGCGGGAGGCCTTTCGCGGACGCCCCGGAGGGCGACCGGCCAAACGGCAGGAGTCCAGGCCGGTCGCCCTCAAGGCGTGCGGCGGATGAGCCCACCCCGGGTCATCCGCGTCGTCGTTGCCGGCAGCGGCTGTCCCACGCGTCGCGTCCGGCGGATCCCCGGCGTGTCCATCTACGGGTCCAGGGTCCGTTCCGTCGGCTTCAACGACGGCGCCGGAGCGAACTTGCGGTCAGTCGGAGCGCTGTTCGCCGCCGGACACCGTGCCCTGCGGCGCGCGGCGCTCGCGGATGCGGACGGCCTCGATGCGGTTGTCGCGCACGCTCTCGACGCGGATCGAGTAGCCGTCGGCGGTGATGGTGTCGCCGCGCTTGGGCAGCCGGCCCAGCTCGGCGAAGACGAAGCCGCCGACCGAGTTGTAGGCGTCGGTGTCGACGGGCAGCTCGACGCCGTAGTCCAGCAGGTCGGTCACCGCGACGTGGCCGCGGACGAACCAGTCGCCGTTGGCCAGCCGCCGGATGTGGCCGCCGGCCGGGTCGGTCTCGTCGTCGATCTCGCCGACGACCTCCTCGATGATGTCCTCGACCGTGACGATCCCGGCGGTGCGGCCGTACTCGTCGACGACGACCGCGAGCGAGCTGCGCTGCCGCTGGAGGTCCGCCAGCAGGTCGTCGAGCGGCTTCGTCTCGGGCACGATCGGCGCGTCGCGCACGAGCTTCGCGATCGGCGCGCGCGGCCCCTCGGTCATCAGCAGCTGGGCGAGCGAGTTGGAGTGGACGAGGCCCTTGATGCGGTCGGAGTTCTCGTCCTCGGTCACGACCAGCCGGGTGTGACCGGAGGTGACGCAGCGGCGCAGCGCCGTCTCGGCGTCCTCGGAGACGTCGACCGTCACGACCGCCGGGATCGGCGTCATCACCTGACGCGCCTCCTGCTCGTGCAGGTGGAAGACGCCGGCGAGCATGCCGGCCTCGCCCTCGTCGAGCTGGCCGCCGGTGAACGACTCGGCGATGATCCGTCTGAGGTCGTCGGGCGTGCCACCGCCCTCGACTCTGGAGAGCGCGTCGGGGTCGAGTCTGAAGAGCCGCAGGATTCCGTTGGAGGCGCGGTTCAGGAGCGCGACGAACGGGTGGAAGACGCGCGCGAAGATCTGCAGCGGGCGCGCGACGCGGCCGATCAGTCTGTCGGCCCGCTGGATCGCCCACACCTTCGGGACCTGCTCCCCGATCGTGATGTGGACCGCCGTCACGATGATGTAGGCGATGATGATGCTGATCGCGACGTTGAGCCCGTGCGGGATGTTCCCCCACAGCGGCTCCAGCAGCCTCGCGATGCCGGACTCGCCGAGGAAGCCGATCCCGATCGAGGCGAGCGTGACGCCGAGCTGACAGGCCGAGAGGTACTCGGTGATCTCGTCCAGCTCGAGCAGCGCCGTCTCGGCGCCGGACGAGCCCTCCGCCGCCAGCTCCTCTACGCGGGAGCGTCTCGCGCGCACGAGCGCGAACTCGGCGGAGACGAAGAAGCCGTTGATCGCGATCAGCACGATCAGGCCGACGACGATCAGGGCCACGCTCACGAGGTCACCCCGGCGGCCGAGACCGCTGTCGCGTGGCTACTTCGGGACAGGTCGCCGTCGTCGTTCATCGAGCAGGACGGCGAACGGTAGCAGTCGCCTCCGCTGTCATCACAGGGCGTCGGTGCGGCCGGCGAGCGCGAGGTCGGCGTCCGTGATCCCGCCCTCGCTGTGGGTCGAGAGCGTGAGGCGGACCTGGTTCCACGCGTGGAGCAGGATGTCCGGGTGGTGGTCGGCCTCCTGCGCGAGCGCCGCGACCCGGTCGACGAAGGCGATCGCCGCCGCGAAGTCGTCGAGTCTCCAGTCGCGCACGATCGCGTCCCCCTCGCGCCGCCAGGGCGAGTCAGACAATGCGTCCGTGATCCGTTGATCGCTCAGCAGTGGCATATCGTGTTCCTCATGCGCATCGTGAGCCTGGTCCCCTCCGCCACCGAGATCCTGTTCGCGCTCGGACTTGGCCCCGAGGTTATCGCCGTCACGCACGAATGCGACTATCCGGCCGCCGCTCTGACGCTGCCGAAGGTCACGCGCGACACGTTCCCGGCGGGCCTCAGCTCCGGCCAGATCGACGCCGTCGTGCGGGCGCGCGCCGACCAGGGCGAGGCGATCTACGAGCTCGACGCCGCGCTCCTGGAGGAGCTGCGCCCCGACCTGATCGTGACGCAGGCGCTCTGCGCCGTCTGCGCCGTCTCGGAGGAGGACGTGCGTGCGATCGCGGAGC
>JAATFK010000095.1 GCA_015655225.1 Solirubrobacterales bacterium
GACCATCTTGCCCTGCCTGATGTCCTCGATCGCCTCTTCGACGGTCGCGAAGTGCGTCGCGGTCTCTGATCGGCTCATCGGCTCGCCCCCACCAGCTTCTCGACGTATTTGGCCAGCACGTCCACCTCCAGGTTCACCGGGGTTCCGGGTGTCGCGGAGCCGAGGCTCGTGCGCTCGATCGTCTCGGGTATCAGCGCCACGCTGAGCGAGGCGTCGTCGACCGCGGCGACGGTCAGGCTGATGCCGTCGATCGCGATCGAGCCCTTCTCGACGACGTAGCGCAGCAGCTCGGGCGGGGCCTCGATCCGCACGACGCGCGAGAAGCCGTCCTCGCGCACGTCGGCGATCGTGCCGAGGCCGTCGACGTGGCCCTGCATGATGTGGCCGCCGAGCCGGTCGGCGGCGCGCAGCGCCAGCTCGAGGTTCACCCGGCCGCCGGCTGATGCCTCCGCGAGGGAGGAGCGCCGCAGCGTCTCGTTCATGACGTCGGCGCCGAAGCCGTCGGCGGTCGGCGCGACGGCCGTCAGGCAGACGCCGTTGACGGCGATCGAGTCGCCCTCCTTCAGCTCCGCTCCCAGCTCGGTGGAGATCGCGAGGCGCACGCCGTCGGCGGTCGGGTCGACCGCCGCGATCGTCCCGAGCGATTGCACGAGTCCGGTGAACATGGGGTCGCTCACCACTCCTTCAGGCGAGCGGTGACGACGAGGTCCTCGCCGATCCGCTCGCAATCGAGGCTGAGCGCCCGCATCGCCTCGGCGATCGTCTCGACGCCCTCGCCCTCCAGCGGGTCGCGCGCGGTCTTGCCGCCGAGCACGAGCGGGGCGAGGAAGAGCCGCAGCTCGTCGATCTCGCCGGCGTCGAAGAACGCGCCCGCGAGCCGCGGGCCGCCCTCCAGCAGCATCGAGGAGATCCCCATCGAGCCGAGCTGGTCGAGCGCGGAGGTGACGCGCGCGGGCTCGTTCGCCCCGGTCGCGACGACCACCTCGACGCCGTGGGTCTCGAGCGCGTCGGTCGCGGCGCGCGGCGCGGCGCGCGAGACGACGACCGTGAGGGGGATCTCGGAGGCGGCACGGACGAGCTGGGAGTCGAGCGGCAGGCGCGCCTCGGAGTCGAACACGATCCGCCGCGGCTGGCGCACGACGCCCTCGATCCGCGCCGTCAGCTGCGGGTCGTCGGCGAGCGCGGTGCCGATCCCGACCGCGACCGCGTCGCACTCGGCGCGCCAGTGGTGGGCGAGGTGGCGGGACTGCGTGCCGGAGATCCACTTCGAGTCGCCGGCGCGCGTCGCGACCTTGCCGTCGAGCGTCATCGCCGACTTGAAGAGGACCCAGGGGCGCCCGACGCGCGCCTGCTTGCGGAAGGCCTGGTTCAGCAGCCGCGCGCGGGCGGCCAGCTCGCCCTCGGCCAGCTCGACCTCGATCCCCTCGTCGCGGAGGATCCCGAGGCCGCGGCCGGACGCCTTCTCGGTCGGGTCGTCGGACGCGACGACGACACGGCGGATGCCGGCGGCGATGATCGCGTCGGTGCAGGGCGGCTGCTTGCCGGTGTGGCAGCAGGGCTCGAGCGAGACGTAGAGCGTCGCCCCGTCGACCGCGGCGCCGCCGAGCGCGCGGATCGCCTCGACCTCGGCGTGCGGCTCGCCGTAGGCCGAGTGCCAGCCCTCGGACAGGACGTCGCCGTCGCGGGCGATCACGGCCCCGACGAGCGGGTTCGGACTGACCTGCCCACGGCCCTGCGACGCGATCTCGATCGCGCGGGAGAGGTGGAGCCGGTCGGTGTCGGTGCGGATGGGCATGAGGGGGCTTTGTTACCTGCGGAAGGGGTTCTTTACACCCGGACCCTTCAGGATACGCGGCCCCGCCCGATCATCCGCATCTGCCGCCGTGGAGGCGGTAGACCGTGATCAGCGGCCCGGGCCGCTGGTAGGCGAGCGGGTAGTAGTCGAACGACCAGTCGAAGTTGAACGGGGGCGGCGTCGCGTTCGTCCCGTAGGGCGAGACGCGCAGCACGACCTGCGCCCGCTGGTCGAGCGCGCGGTAGTACGCGATCGCCTGCGGGGCCTCGTCGGGCTGCGCGAACGCGCGGTCGCGCTGCATCGAGGCGGTCATCACCCAGCAGTAGCCCTGCTCCTCGTACTCGCCGATCAGCGCCGGGCGCAGCGTGCGCTCGTACTTGTCGACTCTGACGTAGCGGGTCGCGCCGCCCGGCAGCAGCTTCCCGCTGTCGTCCACGTCGGCGCGGGTCGTGTCCCACAGTCTCCAGCGAGCGCCAGTGGGAAGCGCCGGGTGGAGCTGGTCGGGATCGTCGCTCCAGGAGTCCGGCACGACCGGCTCGACGACGACGCCGGCGCCCGCCGGGATGTGCGCGAGCATCCACGTGCGGGCGGTGTTGCGGGTGTCGGGACGGGACTGCACCACGTCGTTGTGGATGCTCGTGACCAACCCCTGCGCCACCAGCGCGGCGGTCACGAGCACGCCGGCGAGCGGGCCGAGCACCGGCCAGCGGCGCGCAACCTCGCGCACGACCGCGAGCCCGAAGGAGGCGGCCAGCACGATCACGATCGGGAGGACCGGCAGGATCCAGCGCCCGAAGTAGCGGTCCTGCACGCCCATGTAGAGGACGTAGGCGACGGTCCCGGGCAGCAGCACGAGCGCGAGCGGACGGTCGCGCAGCGCCAGCCGGACGGCGCCGCCGAGCGCCATCAGCGCGGGGATCCAGCCGAGCCCCCAGGTGAGGGTCCAGAGGTAGTAGACGATCCCGTTGCGCTGCGTGAGGCCGAGCTTCTCCAGCTCGCTGCCGCCGGTCAGCGACTCCTGCGTCGAGACGCCGGTGTGGAAGGCGGAGAAGTCGAGGAACGCGTACGGGGTCGCGACGAAGAAGCCGAGCAGCATCGCCCCGACGGCGCCCGCGCCGAGCGCCGCCGCGCGGGGCGCCCAGCGGCCGCCGCCCGCGCGCGCCTCCAGGAGGATCGCCGTCAGCAGCGGGAGGAGGACGATCCCGGCGGTGTACTTGGTGCCGGCGGCGAGGCCCGCGCCGACGCCGCCGAGCAGGACCCCGGCGAGCAGGCGCCGGCGGTGCGCGCCGGCGTCGAAGACGAGCGCCGTCCCGACGAGCGAGAGCGTCGCCGGCACGAGCGTCGGCACGTCGTTGAGCGCCAGGTGGCCGTAGGCGACGGGCAGGAAGGCGCACGCCCCGAGCGCCGCCGCGAGCAGGCCGACGCGGCGGTCGAAGAGCCGGCTGCCGAGTAGGTGGAGCAGGCCGACGGCGATCGTCCCCAGCACCGCGGTCGTGACCCGCGCGATCAGGAAGACCTCGGTCGGGTCGTGCGCGAAGGCGCTGCCGACCGCCGCCCGCCCGCCGAACCAGATCGCGTAGATCAGATACAGCAGCTCGGTGTAGCCGGGCGGGTTGAGGAAGTAGCGCGGGTCGAGCCCGTGGCCGAAGAAGCCGATCGCGATCGGGACGAAGTGCGCCTCCTCGTCGCTGTTGTACGAGAACGGCAGGCCGCTCTTGATCCCCCAGAGGCGCAGCCCGAGCGCCACCAGCAGCACGGCGACGAGGCCCAGCGCGACGGCCGGGTCACGCTCACGGGGACCGCGGCGGGCTCTGAGGAGGGCGCCGCGCCGGGGCCTGGGGAAGGTGGACGACGCCATCGGAGGGAGGCGCGGACGAGCGTGCGAGGCGTTCCATCCGGGCCTTTGGGATACTGCGGGCGAGTTTACGGCACCGCCGTCGACAACCGGCGAAGGCGCCCCGCGGCATGCGCGCGCATCCGGGAGGTCTCCGCTCTCCCCCTTCCGTCGGCTCCCCGACACCCTGGAACCCCATGAAGCTTATCATCCAGATCCCTTGCAGAGACGAGGAAGAGCACCTTCCCGCGACGCTCGCCGACCTCCCCCGCGAGGTGCCGGGCTTCGACGTCGTCGAGACGCTCGTGATCGACGACGGCTCGACCGACCGCACGATCGAGGTGGCCCGCGCCAACGGCGTCAACCACATCGTCAAGCTGACGAACAACAAGGGCCTCGCGGCCGGCTTCCAGGCGGGGCTCGACGCCGCGCTGAAGCTCGGCGCCGACGTCGTCGTCAACACCGACGCCGACAACCAGTACAACGGCGCCGACATCCCCAAGCTCGTCGCGCCGATCGTCGCCGGCAACGCCGACATGGTGATCGGCGACCGCCAGGTCGAGACGATCGAGCACTTCTCGCCGCTCAAGAAGTCGCTCCAGAAGCTCGGCTCGTGGGTCGTGCGGCAGGCGTCGGAGACGACCGTCCCGGACACCACCTCGGGCTTCCGCGCCTACAACCGCGAGGCCGCGCTGCAGATGCAGGTCGTCTCGAAGTTCACCTACACGCTGGAGACGATCATCCAGGCCGGCAAGCTGCTGGTCGCGGTCGACCACGTGCCGATCCGGAC
>JAATFK010000287.1 GCA_015655225.1 Solirubrobacterales bacterium
CCGGATCCGTCCGACCAGCGCGATGATCGTCGTCGGTGGGTTCGTCGATCCGCGCATGCCGGTCGAGATCGAGCTGACCGGATCGCTCGCGTGACCGTCGCGATCCGGGTGATTCCCTGCCTCGACGTCGATGCCGGCCGCGTGGTCAAGGGCACCGGCTTCGTCGACCTGCGCGACGCCGGCGATCCGGTCGAGCTGGCGAGCCGCTACGACGCCGCTGGCGCGGACGAGCTGGTCTTCCTCGACATCACGGCGACCTCCGACAAGCGCGACACGGTCGTCGAGCTGGCGCGCCGGACGGCCGACAACGTCTTCATCCCCTTCACGATCGGCGGCGGGATTCGCTCCGTCGAGGACGCGCAGGCGGTGCTCGACGCGGGCGCCGACAAGGTCGCGGTCAACTCCGCCGCGGTCGCGCGGCCGGAGCTGCTGAACGAGCTCGCCGAGCAGTTCGGCAACCAGTGCGTGGTGCTCGCGATCGACGCGAGACGCCGGGCCGACGAGTCCGGCTGGGAGGTGTTCGTCGCCGGCGGTCGCACGCCGACCGGCCTCGATGCCGTCGAGTGGGCGGCCGAGGGGGTCGCGCGCGGCGCGGGCGAGATCCTCCTCACGAGCATGGACCGGGACGGCACGAACGACGGCTACGACCTCGGGCTCACCGGCGCCGTCGCGGCGGCGGTCGCGGTGCCGGTGATCGCCTCCGGCGGCGCGGGCGAGCTGGACGACCTCGTGGACGCGCTGAAGGCCGGCGCGGACGCCGTCCTCTGCGCCTCGATCTTCCATTACGGCCGCTTCACGCTGCCGCAGGCGAAGGCGCACCTGGCCGCCGCGGGCGTGCCGGTGCGGGTGGTCGACGCCACCGTCGACCTCAGCTAGGCGAGCGGGGCGGGCTCGCGCTCGGGCGCGGCGGCCTCCAGCGGCGCGGCGAGCGCGTCGCGCTCCGCGAACCAGGCGTCGCCCTCGATCGAGATCGGCGGCGCGACGCGGTCGATCGCGCGCGGCAGCCACCACGCGCGGCGGCCCATCAGCGTCAAGATCGCCGGGACCAGCAGACAGCGGATCACGGTCGCGTCGACCGCGATCGCGGCTGCCATCCCGAGCCCGAACTGCTTGATCGTCGGGTTGCCGTCGAGCAGGAACGCGGCGAAGACGGCGACCATGATCAGCGCCGCGGAGGTGATCACGCGGGCGGTCGCGGTGAGCCCGTCGACGACCGCGCCGCGCGCGTCGCCGTGCTCGCGCCACGCCTCGCGGACGTGCGACATGAGGAAGACCTCGTAGTCCATCGAGAGGCCGAAGAGGATCGCGAACATCATGAGGGGGACGAACGCGACGATCGGCGAGGTGCCGTCGATCCCGATCAGCCGCGAGGACCAGTCGTGGCCGAAGACGAAGGTCACGACGCCGAACGCGGCGCCGATCGACAGCAGGTTCATCGCGACCGCCTTGAGCGGGACGAGGATCGAGCGGAACGCGAGCAGCAGCAGGACGAACGAGAGCGCGAGGACGACCGCGATCACGAGTGGCAGGTGCACGGAGATCTGGTGAGCGAGGTCGATGAAGCCGGCCGTGCTGCCGCCGACGTAGGCGGTGACGCCGGTCCCGCGCGTCGCCGGCTCGATCACGTCGTCGCGCAGGCGGTGGACGAGCGTGGCGGTCGCGGGCGCGGACGGCGCGGTCGTCGGCGTGACGGTGAGGAGGGCGGCGTCGCCGCGGGCGTCGAGGAGCGGTGGGGAGACGGCGGCGACGCCGGGGGTGGCGGCGAGGGCGGCTCTGAGCCGGGCCAGCGTGGCAGGGGCGGTTGCGGTCTGTGCCTTGATTCTCGCGGCGATGAGGAGCGGGCCGTTCGTGCCGGGGCCGAAGCCCTCGCTCAGCAGGTCGTAGGCCTGGCGCGCGGTCGTGTCGCGCGGGAGCTGGCCGTTGTCGCTCTGGCCGAGGTGGAGGGTGCGCAGGGGGAGGGCGAGGATCGCGAGCAGGACGACCGCTGTGACGAGGGCGCGCCATGGGTGTGCCGTGACGGCGTGGGCCCAGCGGGACCAGCCTCTGGCGGCCGGTGCTGGGGTTGGCTGGTGCGCGTCTCGCGCTGAACGGCCGCTACGAGGGGGTGTCGGGCCGGGTTGCGTGCCGATGAGCGTCGAGTCTTGGTCGCCGAGCGACCGGAAGTTGACGCTCCTCTCTGACCGGCGGTCGCGCGTTCTGTGGTGCGGGAGCGGGAGCGCGTCGATCCTCCGCCCGACGAGGGCGAGCGCCGCCGGCAGCAGCGTGACCGCCGCCACCATCGCGACGAGCACCGTCAGCGCCGCGACGACTCCGAGCTGGCCGACCAGCGGGATCCCGGTCAGCAGCAGCGAGCAGAGCGCGACGACGACCGTGCTGCCGGCGAACACGATCGCGCCGCCGGCCGTCGCGGTCGCGCGCGCGGCGGCCTCGTGGGGCTCGAGCCCGGTCGCCAGCTCGGCTCTGTGGCGGGTGACGACGAAGAGCGCGTAGTCGATCCCCACCCCGAGCCCGATCATCGTCGCGAGCGCCGGTGCCGCGCTCGGGACCTGGACGATCCGGCTCAGGACGGTGATCAGCCCCAGCCCGATCGCCAACCCGAACAGCGCGCTGAGGATCGGCAGGCCCATCGCGACGACCGTCCCGAACGTCAGCAGCAGCACGACGATCGCCGCCAGCAGGCCGATCGCCTCCGAGCTGCCGGAGCCGGGCGCGGAGAGGTCGTTGCCAAGGTAGCCGGCGGCCGCGACCGCGAAGCCGGCGGCGCGCGCCGGCTGGGCGACGTCGAGCAGCGCCTGCGCCGCGTCGTCGGTCAGCTTCGTCGGGCCGTCGCGCAGCTCCAGCGAGATCGTCGCGATGCGGCCGTCGCGCGAGAGCTGGGCGGCGCCGCCCGGGTCGAACGGCCCGACTGCCGAGAGGACGGCGGGATCGTGGGCGTACGCGGCCGTCACGCGCTCGACCACGGCGCGCTGCGCGGGCGCGCTGATCGTCGTCCCGGCGGGTGCCTGCAGGACGATCGGGTTGGTCCCGTTCGCCGCCGCCGCGAAGTCGTGGTTCAGCACGTCGGCGGCGCGCTGACTGCCGGTCCCGGGCAGCGACACGTTGTCGTTCGTCTCGGTGTGGTGGTGCGCGGTCCAGGCGCCGAGCCCGACCGCGACGATCAGCCACAGGCCGAGGACGAGCAGACGCCGGCGAGCGCAGAGGTGGCCGAGGCGGTAGAGGAGCGCGGTCATCGCTGACCGCTTCATCGGCCCGTCCCCCGGACGGCTTGAGGGGTGCGAGCCGGCGCTAGCCGGAGGACGCCGGCAGCAGCTCGTAGAGCGCCGCGTAGCCGGTCAGGTAGAGCGCCCGCGTGTCCGCGACGACGGGGTTGAACGACCCGTCGGTCCAGCCGAAGACTCTTCTGCCGGTGCGCACGTCGAGCCCGACCGTGTCCTTCGCTCCGAGGTTCGAGAAGTAGACGATCGAGCCGACGATCGTCGCGCCGCCGGAGATCTTCCCGCCCGCCTTGTATCTCCAGCGGATCGCTCCCGACTGCGCGTTGAAGGCGTAGAAGTAGCCGTCGTAGGAGCCGACGTAGAGCGTCGGGCCGAGGCCCGGCGTGTCCTCGACGGCGGCCGAGGAGTAGACGTAGGAGCCCGTCGCGGTCGCCCACGCGAGCTTCCCCGAGTGGGCCGCGAACGAGTAGACGCGGCCGTCGGTGTTGCCGAGGTAGACGCGGCCGAAGGCGACCGTCGGCGTTGCGTAGAAGGTCCCCGAGCCGAGGCCGAAGTGCGCGCCGTCGGTCCCGACCGACCAGACCTGCTTGCCGGTGCTGGCGGTGACGGCGTGGACATGGCCGGAGTAGTCGCCGAAGTAGAGGATCCAGTTCGCGTAGGCGGGACCGCCCTTGACGGCGCCGCCGGCCTTGTACGTCCATCTGGTGGCGCCGGTTCTCGCGTCGAGCGCGTAGACGGTGCCGTCCTCGGAGCCGAAGTAGAGCACGCCGCCTCTCAGCAGCGGCGAGGACTCGGCGCGGCTCGGCAGGTCGCGCGACCAGGCGACGGCGCCGGTCTTCTCGTCG
>JAATFK010000689.1 GCA_015655225.1 Solirubrobacterales bacterium
CGGATCGTCACCTTCGCCTGCTTCGTGGCCTTCCCTCCGGTCGCCCCCTTGAGCTTCCAGGTCGTGGTCGCGAAGACGACGGTGCGCTTGCCAAGCTCCTTGCGGACCTTCGCGCTCAGCTTCACCACGATCGTCCCGAGGTGCTTTCTGACGACGCTGACCTTCGCGCCCCCGAGCACGACGGTTCGCTTGCCGAGCTTCGTCCGCACCGTCACCGTCCCGGTCACCTCCGCCGTCCCGGCGTTGCGCAGCGCCAGCCGGATCGCGCCCTTGGAGACCTTCGCGATCGCCCCGACCCGCACCGTCAGCGTCGGCTTCGCGACCGGCTTCTTCACCGCCGGCGGCGTCGGCGCCGGCGCCGTCACGACCGTCGCCGGCGGCGCCGGGTGGTCGATCACGACCGGTCTCGGCGTCACGCCCGCCTCGTACGTGAGCGGCGGTGCGTCTCTCGGCGTCTGCTGCCCGTGCGTCTGCTGCTCGAGCGCGTAGCCGTAGCCCAGCACGTGCGCGTCGTCCCACGCCCGCCCGACGATCTGCATCGAGATCGAGTCGCCGTCGGGGTTCGTCCCGACCGGCAGGATCGCCGTCGGCAGTCCGACGTTCGAGGTCGGCACGTTCGTCCCGCGGTCGGAGCCCGGCAGCAGGTTGCCGTCGCTGTCGTTGTCGTACAGGTCGCTGATGAAGCCCGGGTAGACGACGGCGTCGACGTTGTTGTCGTCCATCCATCTGTCCATCTCGTCCTTGTACGCCTGGCGGTACGCGAGCCAGTTCGTGACCTGCGTGTCGGTCAGCGGCGCGTCCACGTTGGGTCTCGACGGGTGGTTGTAGGGCAGCACGCGCGGGTCGTTCAGCAGGTCGGCGCCGTTCGCGAACGGGAAGTTGCTCTCCCCCGCGATGTATCTGTCCCAGCCGCCTGTCCCAGCCGCCGATGCCGGTGCTGCCGGTGTCCCCGGCTCTTCTCGGCGCGGCCGGCGGCGCCGGCATCGCGACCATCGTCGCGCCCGCCGCCTCGATGTCGGCGAAGTGCGATCTGACCGCGTCGGCGGTGCCGTCGTCCTGCGCGTAGGTCGAGACGTAGGAGGACGGCACGTAGCCGATCCGCTTGCCCTGCAGCGCGTCGGTTCTCAGGTACGCGCTCCAGTCGGCCGGGCGTCTGGAGTCGGCCTGCCCGGTCAGCAGCGTGTCGTCCGGGTCGGTCCCGGTCGTGATGTTGAGGATCTGCGCCAGGTCGGTGAAGTTGCGGGCGATCGCGCCCGCGTAGTCCTGACCCCAGGTGAGCGGCATCACGCCGTCGGCGCTCGTCATGCCGTCGGTGCCGCGAAGCGTCACGAGGCTCGCCCCGGTCGTCGGCGCGTAGAGCGAGACGCCCGTCTGCGTGCCCATGCTGAAGGCCGCCATGCTGAGCGCGACCGAGACGGCCGAGCCGCCGCTGGAGCCGAGCGAGGACTTCGACGGCTCGAGCGCGTTCCAGACCTGGCCGTAGCCGGAGTCGCTCATCGCGCCGAGGTTCGCGAACTCGGAGAGGTTCGTCTTGCCGAGGATGATCGCGCCGGCCGCCCGCAGTCTCGCGACCTGGAAGGCGTCCTTCGTCGGGTGGTAGCCCTCCAGCGCGAGCGAGCCGCCGGTCGTCTGCATGTCCTTCGTGTCGTAGATGTCCTTGACCGCGACCGGGATCCCGAGCAGCGGCCCGGTTCTGCCGGCCGCCCGCTCGGCGTCGGCCTCACGGGCGTCGGCGATCGCGGCGGGGTTGACGGTGATGAACGCGTGGAAGCCGAACTGGCCCGTGTCGTAGGCGCGGATCCGGTCGAGGTAGGCCTGCGTGATCTCCTCGGAGGTCGTCGTGCAGTTCTCCATGTCGGTCTCCAGCTGCGTGACCGACTTGCCGACCACGTTGTACGGCGAGCTGGTGACCGGGTCCGGCGTCGTCGGGTGAGATCTCGGGTCGGGCAGTCTGACGTTCGCGCACGCGCTGTCGTCGAAGCCCGGCAGCGTCGTCAGGTTCCAGTTCGAGATCGAGCAGATCTGGCCGGTCGTGAGGCCGGTCAGGTTCGGCGTCGCCGCCAGCGTGGTGGCGCCGTTCTCGACCGCGGTGACCTGCTGGCCGGCGGTCGCAGAGGTCTCTCTGCGGCCGACCACGACGTAGCGCAGCAGCGAGCGCGTCTGGCCCGGCTGGAGCGTCATCGACGCGTTGTAGCCGTAGAAGTCGGAGTCCTGCCCGACCGACGGGATCGCGCGGTCGAACGGATCGCGCTGGAAGTCGCCGGTGCTGATGAAGTTGAAGAGCGGATCGGGGGCGCCGACGACGGTCGCCGACGGGCCGTTCGTGCTGAAGAAGGTCGGCGGGTTCGTCGCCGGCGTGACCGGCGAGTTGAGCGTCGCGTTCGCGACCCACGAGTCGGCCGGCGTGATCGTCGTGTCGCCGCTGGAGGTCGCGACGACCGCCGACTGGCTTCTGCCGCCGAACTGGCCGAGCGTGCCGCCGAAGGAGACGTTGACGGTGATCGGTACGGTCGTCACGTTCGTGAAGGAGTCGAGCCAGCGAGCCCAGTTCGCGGTCCGCTCGATGTGGATCGAGCGGCTGATCGAGACGCCCCCGAGATCGACCGGGTCGGTCGTCGAGAAGTCGCCGTAGCCGTCCCACGTGAGGCCGAAGCCGCGCATCAGCTCGCCGTTGAAGCGGGGCGCGGGCGTCGTCGAGACGCGCACGCGGATGCCGCCGTAGCCGAGCAGCGAGTTGTCGGCCGAGGTGAGGCTCGTCGTGCTGTCGACGCTGCGGATCGAGCCGGTGTCGACGCCAGGCGCGGTCGCGTCGTTGACCGACCAGAGAGCGCCGTTGGCGGCCGGGACGTAGTCGACGGCGGAGGCCGGCGCGGTCGACAGGAGGCCGGCGGCGAGCGCGGCCAGCCCGCTGGCGTCGAGCAGGCCGGCGCGGCGGGCACGATGGGTGCGTCTGAACGCGGATGGGGACATTAAGCGAGCCTAAGCGCGCCTCTCCCCGGTGGAATGGACCGTCGGTCGCCACGCGTTCGACCGTCGGTCGAGTCGGGGTACGCTCCGCGCATGCCCCTGATCCACACGTGCTACCGAATCCTCGAGATCGACCGCTCGGTCGCCTTCTACGAAGCGCTCGGCTTCGCCGAGGTGCGCCGCGCGCCGATCCGCGACGAGGCGATCAACGTCTTCATGAACATGCCGGGCGACGGCGACTCGCCGCGCCTGGAGCTGACCTGGAACGCCGGCCGCGAGGAGCCCTACGAGATCGGGACCGGCTACGGCCACATCGCGATCACGACCGCCGACCTCGACGCGACGTTCGCGCAGTTTGGCGAGCAGGGGATCGCGCCGGAGAAGCCGCCCTACCGGATCCGCGAGGGCGGCTCGCGGCTCTGCTTCGTGCGCGACCCGGACGGCTACCGGATCGAAATCATCGAAAGAGCGCGCTAACCTCCGCCACAGGCATGTCGGACACGAGCAAGATCGCGAAGAACCTGCAGCGCTTCGCCCAGGCGATCGCCGCGCACGACCGCGAGAACCCGACGCACACCGCCTACGGCATCGGGCTCGCGCACTTTGACCTCGAGCGGCTCGGACTCGACGAGGGCGAGGAGATCCTGCCCGGGATCACGATCCACGCCGACAACGGCGGGACCGGCAACTTCCGCGTGCTCTGCGACGGTCAGCACGACGAGGAGAAGGAAGAGGTCGCCGAGGACGAGGTCGTCGAGGCGGTCGCCACCACGTCGGTCGGCGGCGATCCCGTCGAGCGGCGCTCCTACAGCAGCTGAACGGCGCTGCGGCGCCCGCCGCGACCCCCGCGGCCCCGCCCCTAGCCGAGCTGCTCGTCCTCCTCGCCGCTCGCCGCCGCGTTGGCGTCGAAGACCATCCCGACGATCGCCCAGATGCGGCCGTTCCGCGACGGGTCGGCGGCGAGTCGCTTGGCGCTCTCGCGCTCGATCCGCGCGATCTCGCCGAGCCAGCGCACCTGAGCGGCGTCGAGCTCGGTGCGGCCGTGCTCGTCGAGCGCGACGGTGCGGTGGTCGATCCGGGCGGCGAACGAGTCGAAGCCGCCGCGCGGGACCATTCGCAGCGCGTCGGCGAGCGCGCGCGACGCGGACGCGGCCGTCTCCCGCAGCCGGCCGCCGACGCCCGCGGGCGGCGCGGGCGGGTCGAGCGCGGCGCAGGCGCGGTAGTGGTGCTCGACCGCGCCGCGGCGCTGCGTGCGCGTCGCCAGCTCGACGAAGCCGAGCGTCTCGAGCCGCCGCACGTGGTAGCTGATCGTCCCGAGCGGGATCCCCATCTGCTCCGACAGCTCGACCGGGCTGACCAGCTCGCGCTCGCGCAGGATCGCGAGGATCCCGACCCGCGTCGGGTGCCCGAGCGCCTTCACGACGCGCGCGTCGATCGGCCGCGTGCCGGCTTCCATGCTCACCCCCGGTCGCTCAACGCGGGGCGTCGGGCAGCTCGCCGGGGGAGCGGACGAGGATCTCGTGGACGAGCCCGGGCTCGAGGCGGGTGACGGCGACGATCCGCTCGACCGGCATCCCCGCCGCCCGGCCGGCGTGCACCTGCTTCGCGAGCGCGATCAGGGTGCCGCGCAGGACGGCCGCGTCGGCGGTGTCGCGCAGCTGAGGCGTCCCGCTGCCACGCGAGCCGACCGCGCCGTCGACGGCGCCCCACCAGTCGAGCGCGCGCTCCAGCAGCAGCCGCTCGTGCCACGGCCAGGTGCGCTCCTGCTCGGTCGCCGCGACGTGCGGCGCGGCGCAGTGGTCGCTCCAGCCGCGACGCAGGGCCGCTCCGGAGCCGGCGCGGGCCCAGCGCCCACAACGCGATGACGGCGACCTTGGCGCGGGGGCACCACACCAAGGCCGCCGTCCAGCTCGCACGTACGCTCCTGCCCTGACTAGGAGCCGGTCGCCGTCGACCGGCTCCCACGGGCACACGACAGCCGTCGGGGGAAGGACGGGCGCCGCGTCGGGGAGGGGCGGGAGGATGGCGAGGGGGTCATCGCGAGGCGCATCTTCCGGTGCGTCGTGGTATTCGACAAGCCCATGCCCGATTGTTCACTTCTGAATAGATGAGTGGCGACTCCCCGATGTTTGGTGCCACATGACGCGGGAAGCGTCGCCCCTGGGCTAGCGTGACCGCCGACCGCGGACGGACGACGCACACGAAGGAGCCGAGGGATGTCGCTGAAGCACGCCGTGCTGGGGCTGGTGATCGAGCGCCGCGGCTACGGCTACGACCTCGTCCAGCGCCTCCAGAAGCGCCTCGGCGGCGGCTGGCAGCTGAACCCGAGCGCCGTCTACACGGCGCTCGACCAGCTCGAGCGCGAGCAGCTCGTCGCGAGCGTCCAGCAGCCGGGCGCGACCGTCCGCAGCCAGCGCGTCGTCTACGACGCGACCCCTGCCGGCACTACCGTGCTCGACGCCTGGCTGCGCTCCGCCGGCCCTCCGCTGGAGCCGATCCGCTCCGACCTCCACCTCAAGCTCGTGCTCGCCGGTCCCGCGCACCGCGAGGCGCTACTCAGCCAGCTCGCGGCGCGCGAGGAGGCGTGCGCCGCGCTGCTGGCCGAGTACGAGCAGACCAGTGCCTCCTCGTCTCGCCGACTGGTCGACGCCGCCGTCGTCGGACGCCTTCGCGCCGACCTCGCGTGGATCCGCGAGGCGGTCGCGGAGCTGAGGACCAACGGCGTGCCGGTCGACTGACCGCGCTACGCGGGGACCGCCACGCCCGCGCGCTCCGCGACGCGCGCGGCGAGCGCGCGGACCGTCGGGGCGGGCAGCTGGTGCCGAGCGCCGGCCCGCAGGACGGCGCCCGCGATCGCGTCCAGCTCCGGCGGGCGGCCGGCGGCCACGTCGCGCCGCATCGAGCTGCCCAGCTCGGCGGGCGCCTCCTCCAGCTCGGCGAGCGTCGTGGCGGCGTCGGCGATCGCGCCCTCGGCGCGCGCGATCGCGGCCTACTCGGCGACGATCGCGTCCAGCTCCGCGCGCAGCGCCGGGTCGTCGCGGATTGCGCCGAGCGGCAGGTCGTAGGCGGTCGTGGTGAGGGCGAGCGCGTTGAGCCGCAGCAGCTTGCTCCAGAGGACGTTCGCCTCGCCGTCGACCAGGCGCGCCGGCAGGTCGGCCTTGTTGAGCGTCCCCACGAGCGCCGCCAGCCGCTCGCGCGGCGCGGGGGCGTCGGAGGCGACGTCGATCCGCACCGCCGGGCTGGTCTGCGCGACGCGACCGGGCGCGGGCCGGTCGGCCTCGATCCGGATCGTGCCGGCGACCACGCTCGCGCCGAAGCGCTCGCGCAGCACCGCCATGTGGTCGAGCCCGTTGAGGAGCGGGACGACGACACCGGGGTCGACGGCGACGCGCGCGAGCGCATCCGTGAGGCCGGCGGCCTTCGTCGCGACGAACAGCACGTCGACGGGCTCGGCCAGCTCCGCGGTCGCGGCCGGACGGGCGGTGAAGTCGCCGAGCCGGACGCTCTCGAGCTGGATCCCGTCGCGTGCGATCAGGGCGGCCGTCTCCTCGCGGGCGACGACCGTGACGGCCTCCCCGGAGCGGTCGAGGGCGGCGGCGAGGAAGCCGCCGACGCCGCCGGGGCCGAGCACTGCGAACGTTGAGGTCATCAGCCGACCCTAACCGCCCGAGCGGCCGCCGCGCCTCCCGAGCAGGACGCCGGGGTTGAGCGTGCCGGCCGGATCGAGCGCCGCCTTCGCCGCTCCGAGCGCGAGCGCGAACGGCTCCGGCCGCTGCTGGTCGTACCAGGGACGGTGGTCGCGGCCGACCGCGTGGTGGTGGGTGATCGTGCCGCCGCCGGCGAGGATCGCGTCGGAGACGACGCGCTTGATCTCGTCCCACGTCTCCAGCTCGGCGCCGCGCCGCACCGGCGCCAGCACGGTGAAGTACGGCGCCGCGCCGTCCGGGTAGGCGTGCGTGATGCGGCAGGTGACGATCGCGTCGCCGCAGCGCTCGACCGTGGCGGCCCGCGCCGCGCCGCGCACGTCGGCGACGAACGCCGGGAGGCGGTCCCACGGCACCGCCGTCTCGAACGTCTCCGACAGCACCCCGATCGCGACGAGCACGTCGCGCAGGTACGGCGCGCGCAGGAACGCCGAGCGCCAGCCGCCGGCCGCGCCCTCGCGCCCGGAGCCGTCGCCGGCGGGCGGGACGTCCCACGTGCCGCCGTGCTCGGCGCAGATCCGCAGGCCGGCCGCGAGGCGCCCGTCGACCGGCTCGTGCGCCGACTCGAAGCCGAGCATCAGCAGCGCCGCGCGGCCGTCGCCGGCGAGCGTCAGCGCCGCCTCGCGCGCGTCGAGCAGGCGGCAGTTCTCCGGCTGCAGGCCCGACTGCGCGAGCGCCCGCACGGCCTGCGCGCCCCCACCGAAGCCGGGGAAGCGGACGACCTGCGTCGCGCGGTGCGTCGGCGGACGGCGCAGCCGGACCCAGGCCTCGGTGATCACGCCGAGCGTCCCCTCGGAGCCGAGCAGCAGCCGATCCGGGCTCGGCCCGGCGCCGGAGCCCGGCAGCCGCCGGGACTCCCACGCCCCGACGGGCGTGATTGCGCGGACGGAGGCGACGAGGTCGTCGATGTGCGTCGGCCCGGTCGCGAAGTGGCCGCCGGCGCGCGTCGCGATCCAGCCGCCGAGCGTCGAGAGCTCGAACGACTGGGGGTAGTGGCGCAGCGTCAGCCCGTGGGGCTTCAGCTGCGCCTCCAGCGCCGGGCCGAGCACGCCCGCCTGCACGCGGGCGCTGGCGGAGACGGGGTCGACCTCGAGCACCTGGTCGAGCGCGGTCAGGTCGAGCGTGACGCTGCCGGCGAAGCCCGCGCCGACGTCCGGCTCGACGCCGCCGACGACGCTCGTCCCGCCGCCGAAGGGGATCACGGCGGCGCCCACGTCCGCCGCCCAGGCGAGCAGCTGCTCGACCTCCCCCTCCTCGCGTGGTCGCGCGACCACGTCAGGCGAATGGTCGACGCGGCCGCGGAAGGCGCGCACGAGGTCGCGGTAGGCGCGCCCGTACGCGTGGCGCACGCGGGTGTCGCGGTCGCTCGCGCAGAACGTGGCGAGCGCCGGGGGCGGGGCCAGCCGCGGCGCGGGCAGCTCGATCGCCGCGAGCGCGACCGGCGCCTCCGGCTCGCGCTCGCCGAAGCCGAGGTGGTCGACGAGCGGCCCGGCCGCCGCCCGCACCTGCTCGTGGGACAGCTGCTCGTCCTCCCAGCCCCAGCCCCAGTGGTTGCGCTCCCGGCCGCTCACCGGCGCGAGTCTCGCAAAGCGGACTCGGCCGATGCGCCGCCTGTCGCCGCCTGCAATAGCCTTCGCCCCGATGCCTTCGCTGCCGCCGCTGCTCGCGCGTGGACCGTGGTCGCCCGACCAGGTCACCTCCGCGTGGCGCTCGGAGCCGTTCGAGCCCAAGCCCGAGGAGACCGCCGCCGCCGACGCGGCGCTCGCCGCGCTGCGCGAGCGCGGCTCCCCCTCGCACGACGGCTACGCCGCACGCCTGGTCGACTTCGACGAGCGCGACGGCGGGCTCCACATGGAGCTGCAGCCGGCGCGCTGGTCGCTGCGACTGGTCGGCAGCACGGCCGCGCGGGCGGTCTCGGTGCTGTGCGTCGTGCGCGACGCCGACGGCCGCTGGCTGGCCGGCCGCCGCGCGCCCTGGCTCGCCTCCTGGACCGGCCGCTGGACGCTCGGCGCGGCCGGCGCGGTCGAGGTCGACGAGGAGCCGGTCGAGGCGATGACGCGGGAGCTGCAAGAGGAGTGGTCGCTGACGCCGGCGACGCTCTCGATCGAGGCGCTCACGGGCACGCCGAACGGGCTCGTGCACCTCGTCGGGGTGGCGTGGCTGGCGGAGGGCGCCGAGGCGGTGCGCGACGACGAGCACGACGCCCACGCCTGGTGGCCGCCGGAGATCGACCAGTGGCCCGCCGAGGCGGACGACTTCGTCCGGCGGATGGCCGTGCTGCTGGCGTGAGCGGGTCGTTCCCCAGCTTCGGGTTCCTCCGGACGCTGTCGTTCGTCCACTCGACCGTCTATCTCGCGCTGCTCGTCTTCTGGATCGTGCCGGGCTGCGCGGTCGAGACCGACGTCTGCGGCTGGGGTCACGGGGTGCTGTGGATCGTGATGTCGTTCCTCTGCATCGTCGCCGCGCGGCGTGGCACGATCCCGTTCTGGCTCGCCGTCGTCGTCGCCGTGATCGGGGGCGTCGGACCGTTTGCCGGTTCGGTCGGCTTCATCGTGGAGCAGCGGCGACGCGCCCAGCCGGCACCGGCCTGAGACCTCCTCGGACCGGTCGATGAACGAGCTAAGCGCTCCCGTCCGGTGAATCGCTATTGTCAGATGGAGACGTGTCGGTAGAGACCACAGTCCAGGTCGTGATGCCCCAGATGGGCGATTCGGTTGCCGAAGGAACGGTCCTCGAATGGCACAAGGCTGAGGGCGATTCCGTCGCTGTCGACGAGACGATCGTCGAGATCTCGACCGACAAGGTCGACGCCGAGGTCCCGTCCCCGGTCGCCGGCACGATCGTGAAGCTCGTCGCCGCCGAGGGCGAGACCGTCGTGGTCGGCGCCGTGCTCTGCGAGATCGCGCCCGCCGACGGCGAGGCGGCCGCCGAGGATGGCGACGACGCGCCCGACGCCCCGGCCGCCGACACCGGCGCCGGCGCCGGCGAGGTGCTCGAGATCGTGATGCCGCAGATGGGCGAGTCGGTCACCGAGGGCGTGATCCTCGAATGGACGCGCGAGCCGGGCCAGACGATCGAGGCCGACGAGACGATCGTCGAGATCTCGACCGACAAGGTCGACGCGGAGGTCCCGTCCCCCGCGAGCGGCACCGTCACCGAGCTGCTGGCCGCCGCCGGCGACACCGTCACGGTCGGCCAGGTGCTCGCGCGCATGACGACCAGCTCGGGCGCCGCCGTCGCGCCGAGCGCCGGGACGCCCGCGCCGGCCGCCACCCCCGCCACGTCGTCCGCCGCCGGCGTCTCCGCCACCGACGCCCTCGACACCGACGGCAACGCCTCGCCGATCGCGCGCCGCGCCGCCGCCGCGCTCGGCGTCCCGCTCGACCAGGTCAGCGGCAGCGCCCGCGGCGGCCGGATCACGAAGGCCGACGTGCTGGCGGCCGCCGACGGCGGCACGAACGGCGCGGCCGCGAAGAGCTCGAACGGCGCCGGCGCGAACGGCGCCGCCGCCGCGAGACCGGCCGGCGCGCAGCTGATCAGAGGCGGCGCGGCGATGCTCGCCAGATACATGGACGAGAGCCGCGCGATCCCGACCGCGACCTCCTTCCGCACGCTCACCGTCACGACGCTCGACGCCCGCCGCAAGCAGCTCAGAGCCGGCGGCGTGCGCGCCTCCTTCACCCACCTGATCGCGTTCGCGATCGCCCAGGCGGTGCGGGACCTGCCGGTGATGGCGCACCACTTCGCGGAGCTCGACGGCAAGCCGCACCGGATCGACGACGGGGCCGTGAACCTCGGGCTGGCGGTCGACGTCGAGAAGAAGGACGGCTCCCGCACGCTGATGGTCCCGGTCATCCGCGGCGCCGACGCGCTCGACTTCAAGGCCTTCCTCGACGCGTACAACGCGCTCGTCGAGAAGGCGCGCACGAACACGCTCACGGCCGACGACCTGACCGGCGGCAACGTGACGCTGACGAACCCCGGCGGGATCGGGACGATCGCCTCCGTCCCGCGGCTGATGGTCGGCCAGGTCACGATCGTCGCGACCGGTTCAATCGCCTACCCGGTCGGCCTCGGCGCGATCGGCGAGCTGATCGGCGCCGAGAGAGTCATGTCGATGACCTCGACCTACGACCACCGCATCATCCAGGGCGCCGAGTCGGGCCGCTTCCTCCAGCGGGTCGAGCAGCTGCTCCAGGGCGAGGACTCGTTCTACGAGGGCGTCTTCGCCGCGCTCGGCGTCGCGCTGCCGGAGCTGCCGCCGCCCCCCGCCCCCGCCGCGCAGGCCGCCGTCGCCCGCGCCGAGGCGCCCGCCCCGGTGGCCGGCGAGCCGGGCGGCACCTCCAGCGAGGAGCTGATGCAGGCGGTGCAGGCGGCCGGCTCGGTGCTGAAGGCGCACCGCACCCACGGCCACCTCGCGGCGCGCCTGGACCCGCTCGGCTCCGAGCCGGTCGGCGACACCGGGCTCGACCCCGCCTCCGTCGGCCTGACGCCCGAGCTGATGGCGCAGATCCCGGCGCACATCATGCGGATGGGCGTCCCCGGCGCGACGTTCGCCGACGCGCTCCCCCACCTGCGCGAGACCTACTGCGGGACGATCGCCTACGAGATCGAGCACCTCTCCAGCCACCGCCAGCGCGTCTGGCTGCGCAGAGCGATCGAGACCGGCACGTTCCGCAAGCCGCTCACCGCCGACGAGCAGAAGGCGCTGCTGAAGCGGCTGATCGAGGTCGACGCCTTCGAGCGCTTCATGCACAAGGCGTACCTCGGGCAGAGACAGTTCTCGGTCGAGGGCCTCGACATGACGGTCCCGATGATCGACGAGCTGATCAAGCTGTCCGGCTCGCACGGCGGCCGCGAGGTCGTGATCGGGATGGCGCACCGTGGTCGCCTCAACGTGCTCGCGCACAACCTCGGCCGCTCCTACGGCTCGATCTTCGCCGAGTTCGAGGGCGCCAGAACGCTCGACGTGATCACCTCGATCCCGGACGGCGGCACCGGCGACGTCAAGTACCACCACGGCGCCCGCGGCTCCTACACGCGCCCGGACGGCGAGAGAGTGATCGTCCGGCTGGAGTCGAACCCGAGCCACCTCGAGTTCGTCGGCGCGGTCGCCGAGGGCGCGACGCGCGCGGTGCAGACGACCCGCCAGGGCCCGCATGCCCACCAGGACACGAACGCCGCCTTCCCGATCGTCCTGCACGGCGACGCGGCCTTCCCCGGCCAGGGCGTCGTAGCCGAGACGCTCAACCTGCAGGGCCTCGACGGCTACAACGTCGGCGGCAGCTTCCACCTGATCCAGAACAACCAGGTCGGCTTCACGACCGACCCGGACGACGCCCGCTCGACACGCTGGGCCTCGGACCTGGCGAAGGGCTTCGACGTGCCGATCATCCACGTCAACGCCGACGACGCGGCCGCCTGCATCTCCGCCGCGCGGCTCGCGTTCGCCTACCGGCAGGAGTTCGGCCACGACATCCTGATCGACCTGATCGGCTACCGCCGCTTCGGCCACAACGAGGCCGACGAGCCGGCCTACACGCAGCCGGAGATGTACAACGTCATCAAGAGACACCCGACGTTGCCGGAGCTGTATTCGAGACAGCTGATCGACGCGGGCGTGATCGAGAGGGACGAGACGGACAAGCTGACCGACGCGGTCTGGCAGAGACTGTCCGAGGACCACCAGGTGCTGAAGGCGCGGCTCGCGGCGTCCGCCAAGGGCGACCACCAGGGCACCGGCGAGTACAAGCTCGACCGCAGCCCGTCGCCCGAGGTCGAGACGCGCGTCAGCGCCGAGCGCCTGCTGACGCTCAACGAGGAGCTGCTGCGCGTCCCCGACGGCTTCACCGTCCACCCGAAGCTGGCGCGCGTGCTCGACCAGCGGCGCGAGGCGGTCGGGCCCGACGGCGGCATCAACTGGGCGCACGCCGAGGCGCTCGCGTTCGCCTCGATGGTGACCGAGGGCACGCCGATCCGCCTGACCGGGCAGGACGCCGAGCGCGGCACGTTCAGCCAGCGCCACCTCGTCCTCCACGACCCCAAGACAGGTCAGGAGTACTGCCCGGTGCAGAACCTGCCCGAGGCGCTCGCGCCGATCGAGCTGCACAACAGCCCGCTGTCGGAGACCGCCGCGCTCGGGTTCGAGTACGGCTACTCGCAGGAGGGCCCGGAGACGCTGGTGCTGTGGGAGGCGCAGTTCGGCGACTTCGTCAACGGCGCGCAAGTGATCATCGACCAGTTCATCGTCTCCGGCCTCGCGAAGTGGGGCCAGAGCAGCCGGCTCACGCTGCTGCTGCCGCACGCGTACGAAGGCTCAGGTCCCGAGCACTCCTCGGCCCGCCTGGAGCGCTTCCTGC
>JAATFK010000454.1 GCA_015655225.1 Solirubrobacterales bacterium
CCCGCGCGGCCGGGCGCGATCGACCCGCGTCACCTGCTCGCGCCGGATCTGGCCGTGGCGCGGAGGCTGCTCGACGGCGGAGGCGTGCGGCTGATGACGTTGGCGCCCGAGCTGCCGGGGGCGTTGGCGGTGGTCGCGGCGATGCGCTCGGCCGGGGTCGTCGTCTCCTTGGGGCACAGCGAGGCCGGGTACGCGGACGTGGTCGCGGCGGTCGCGGCCGGAGCGCGTTCGGTGACGCACACGTTCAACGCGATGGGTCCGCTGCACCAGCGCGAGCCGGGGTTGCCGGGCGCCGCGCTCGACCTGCCGGAGCTGACCTGCGAGCTGATCTGCGACGGCCACCACCTCCACCCGGCGGTGGTGCGACTGGTGGCGCGCGCGAAGGGCGCGGCCCGGACGCTGCTGGTGACCGACGCGATCGCGGCCGCCGGGCTGGAGGACGGGTCGCACCTGCTCGGCGACCAGCAGGTCGAGGTGCGCGACGGCCGGGTGACGCTGCCAGGGACCGACACGCTCGCAGGCTCGACGCTGACGATGGATCGCGCGCTGCGCGAGGTCGTGGCACTCGGCGCCGCGTCCGTCGAGGACGCCGCGCGGATGGCGGCGACGACGCCGGCCGAACTGCTCGGGATCGCAGACCGCAGAGGCGCGATCACCCCCGGCCGCGACGCCGACCTCGTCATCCTCGAAGAGGATTTGACCCTCGCCGGCGTCATCGCCCGAGGCGAATGGGTCCGCCGCGACGCGGCGCTGAGGACGTGAGTCGATCTCTATGTCCATAGGACACAAAACTCGCCTCACGTCTGATTCGCCACGTCGAGGTAGGCCGTTCGAGACGCCGCCTACTGATCGACCACCCGTCCAAGCACCGCCGTTCCGCCTGCCCGCCGGTGCATCATGTCGCCCGATGTCCACCCTGAGCGCCCGTGCCGCCCTCATCCTGGCGCTGCTGCTGGCAGCGCTCGCACCCGCCACAGCAACCGCCAGCGGCCTCCCGGCTCTCCCGCACGGCTGGCCCGCAACCCTGCAGCTCGGTCTCGCCGACCAGCCCGGCGACGCCCCCGCGCTGCATTCGAGCGTCCCGCTCGGGATGCGCTACCAGTACCTCTCCGGCGGCGTGAACCGGGGGAGAGACTGGGCGACGTACGACCCCGACGGGACGTTCGTCTCGCGCTACGTGAAGGAGTCGCTCAAGGCGCACACGACGCCGGTCTTCACCTATTACACGCTGCGGCAGTCGGCGCCCGGCGCGTCGAGAAGAGACGAGGGCACCGCCGACCTGGCGAACCTCAGAGACGTGAAGACGATGAGAGCGTGGTACTAGGACCTCGCGCTCGCGCTGCGGCGGGCGGGGGCGTTCCCGCACACCCGCGTGGTCTTCCAGATCGAGCCGGACCTGTGGGGCCACGTCGAGCAGTTCTCCGCCAGCGAGGACGGCACGAGAGTCCCCGCCGCGGTCGCGTCGACCGGGCTGCCGGCGCTGCGCGGCCTGCCGAACACGGCCGCCGGCTTCGCCCAGGCGATCATCCGCCTGCGCGACCGCAACGCCCGCAACGTGCTGGTCGCCTACCACCTGAGCGACTGGGGGACGGGCGTCGACCTCCACCTCAACCACCCGAAGAACGCGGTCGTCGACAAGCTCGCGGCCGACTCCGCGACCTTCTACCGCTCGCTCGGCGCACGCTTCGACCTGCTGTTCACCGACTGGACCGACGCGGACGCCGGCTTCAAGCAGAAGATCCAGGGCGACGGGGGCTCCTCCTGGTGGGCGCCGGCCGACTTCACGCGGGAGATCCGCTACCTCCACGGCGTCGTCGCGGCGACGCGTACGCGGGTCGTCGTCTGGCAGCTGCCGCTCGGCAACACCGTGATGCGCGCCGTGAACGACACGTGGGGTCACTACCGCGACAACCGCGTCCAGTGGCTGCTCGACACCGGCACGCGACCGCACCTCCAGGCGCTCGTGCGCGCCGGCGTGATCGGCCTGCTGTTCGGCGGGGGAGCGGCCGGCACGACCTGCGCCTGCGACGCGGACAGAGACGGCGTCACGAACCCGAAGCCGATCGCCGGCAACACGCGCAGCTCGCTCGGCGCCGACGACGACGGCGGCTTCTTCCGGGCGCTCGCCCGGCGCTACCTCGTCAAGCCGCTGTCGCTGCCTCGCTGAGGGCGAGCCGCGCGGGCGCGCCGGTCCCGCCATGCTGTGGGGATGGACGCCGACCCGCTCCCGCCCGCGCCGGCCACTGGCGGCCTCGAGATCCGGGGCGCCGGCAGCGGACTGCTCGACGACCCGCTGCTGCTGAACGCGCGGGGGGCAGGCCCGGACGAGCCGCTGCAGTGGCGCGCCCGCCTGAGAGACGACGACGGCCGCGTCTGGCAGGCCCGCGCCGCGCGAGCTGACGATCTCCTTTTCGCGTGGGTCCCGGCGAAGGCGAGCACCGGACCGTTCGCGGCGCTCGGCTCGCGGCGGCCGGCGAGCGTCGAGGTGCGCGTCGAGGCCTCCGACGGCCGCGCCGCGACCCGCACCTTCACTCGCGCGCTGCTCGGCGACGGCGTCCGTGTCCGGCGCTGGAGAGACCTCGGCGCGACGCTCCACCTCCCGGCAGAGCCCGTCGCGACGCTCCTGATCGACGCGACCGCCGGTCCGCAGGCGGCAGTGGTGGCCGCGCTGGCGGCACCGCTCCTGGCGTCGCGGGGCTCGGTGGTGGTGACGGTGGGGCCGCCGGGGGCGGCCGCCACCGGGCGCGAGGGTGCGGGCGGAGCGGGCGGGCGCGGGCGCGGGC
>JAATFK010000682.1 GCA_015655225.1 Solirubrobacterales bacterium
ATTTGCCGGCAATGCCATCGCCACCATCCTCGCCATCGCTCGATATGAGGGTGACAAGGCCGCTGATATCAGCACTGCTGACGACATGGTTTGCAACTTCGCCCCAGGTGAAGTCGGAGACCGCGGCCAGTTCGACCGTGCTGGTACGACGCATCTCATCGGAACTCTGCATCTTCGTGACGGGGTCACGTAACGCTCGCGGGGCGAAGAAGTCCTCGTCGCGATCCGGGCGCTGCCAGCGAGCGTCACAACTGACCGGCCATTCCCAGGCGTGGCGGCCGAGAGGAGCAAGAAGCGCACGCGCTCAGCTCTCGCGCGCCGCCTCGCCGAGCAGCGCGCGGGCGATGACGAGGCGCTGGATCTCGCTCGTGCCCTCGTAGATCTCGGTGACCTTGGCGTCGCGGTAGTAGCGCTCGGCCGGGAACTCCTTGGTGTAGCCGTAGCCGCCCAGCACCTGGATCGCCTCGCCCGTGTGGTGGCGCGCGACGCGCGACGCGAACAGCTTCGCCTGCGCGCCCTCGACCGTGTGCGGGTGCCCGGCCTGCTTGAGCCGCGCCGCCCGCCAGACCAGCGCGCGGGCCGCCTCGATCTCGGTCTGCATGTCGGCGAGCTTCTGCTGGATCGCGCCGAGCCGGCCGATCGGGCCGCCGAACGCGTTGCGCTCGCGGGCATACGTGGTCGCCACGTCGAGCGCCGCCTGCGCGATCCCGACCGCCTGCGCGGCGATCCCGATGCGCCCGCCGTCGAGCGTCGAGAGCGCGATCCGCATCCCGCCGCCGGCCGCGCCCATCCGCTCGCCGGGGACGTCCTCGAACGTCAGCTCGGCGGTCGAGGAGGAGTTGAGCCCGAGCTTCTCCTCCTCGCGCGCCACCCGCAGCCCCGGCGACGGGCGCCGCACGAGGTAGGCGGTGACTCTGTCGTGCTCGTCGCGGGCGAAGACGATCAGCGTGTGGGCGTGGGAGCCGGTCGTGATGAACTGCTTCGTGCCGGTGATCCGCACCTGCGCGCCGTCGCTTCCCTCGACCGGGACCGCCCGCGCCCGCAGCGCCCCGGCGTCGGAGCCGGCCTCCGGCTCGGTCAGCGCGAAGGCGCCCAGCTCGTAGCCTTGCGCCAGCGGCGGCAGCAGCCGCCCGACCTGGTCCTCGCTGCCGTGCGCGAGCAGCGGCAGCTCGACCGCCGAGGTGTGCACCGCGACCGTCACGCCGACGCCGCCGTCGGCGCGCGACAGCTCCTCGATCGCGAGCACGTAGGCGAGGAAGTCGGTGCCGGCGCCGCCGTGCTCCTCGGGGATGCACGCGCCCATCAGGCCCAGCTCGCCGAGCGCCGCGAAGACCTCGCTGGGGAAGCGGTGCTCGCGGTCCCACGCGGCCGCGTGCGGGGCGATCTCCTCCTCCCCGAAGCGGCGGGCCAGCAGGCGGATCTCGCGCTGCTCGTCGGTCAGCGCGTGCAGGCTCATCTCGACCTCCGGACGACGACGGGACGGGGACGGGGCGGGAAGACGCGGCGCGGCGCCGGCCCGCGCGTCAGCAGCACGCTGCCGATCCCGCCGATCGCGGTCGCCGCCGCGAGCGTCCCGGCGATTCTGAGGCGGCGTCCGAGGCGCTCGAAGCGCAGCACGTCCCAGTCCTCCTCGCGCGCGACCCGGGCCAGCTCGCGGTCGGGATTGACCGCGACCGGATGGCCGACCGCGCGCAGCATCGGCAGGTCCGACTCGGAGTCGGAGTAGGCGTAGGACGCGGCGAGGTCGACGCCCGTGGCGCGCGCGAGATCGCGCAGCGCGAGCGCCTTCCCCTCGCGGTAGGTGAACGGGCCGTCGGGACGGCCGGTGTAGACGCCGTCGTGGATCTCCGAACGGGCGCCGATGCCGCCGTCGAACGTCAGCACGTGGGCGACCAGCTCGGCCAGCTCGTGGGACGCGGCGGTGACGATGTAGACCGGCCGGCCGGCGTCCTGGTGGGCGTAGGCGACCTCGAGCATCTGCGGGTAGATCCTCGGCAGGACGCCGGCGAGCATGTCGGGACCGAGCCGCTGGAGGTCCTTCACGCGAACGCCCTCGATCAGGCTGGCCATCCGGTCGCGCAGCATGTCGGTGCCGGCGTCGGTCGAGCCGCGCAGGCGGAACCGGACGTTGCCCCACGCGCCGGCCGCCAGCTGGCGGCGCGAGACGAGCCCGTGGCGGTACGCCGCACGGGCGAACTCGTACGCGCTCGACCCGGCCATCAACGTGCGGTCGAGATCGAAGAAGGCGGCGCCGTCCGCGCGGACGGCGCCTCCCTCCCCGGGTGCGGCGACCTCGGTCAGGACGAGGGGACCTCGAGGATCACGGCGTCGCCCTGGCCGCCACCGGAGCAGATCGCGGCGACGCCGATGCCGCCGCCACGACGCTGCAGCTCGAGCGCGAGCGTGCCGAGGATGCGGGCGCCGGAGGCGCCGATCGGGTGGCCCAGCGCGACCGCGCCGCCGTTGACGTTGACCTTGTCCTCGTCGATCCCGAGCACGCGGATCGAGTTGAGCGTGACGGACGCGAACGCCTCGTTGATCTCCCACAGGTCGACGTCCTGGGCGCTCAGGCCGACGGCCTTGAGCGCCTTGAGCGCGGCCGCGGCGGGCGTGCGGGCGAGGTAGGCGTACTCGTCGGCGACCTGCGCCTGGGCGATGATCGTCGCCAGCACGCGCTTGCCGTTCGCCTTCGCCCACTCGTAGCTGGAGAGCACGAGCGCGCCGCCGCCGTCGTTGACGCCCGGCGCGTTGCCGGCGGTGTGCGTCCCGTCCTTCATGAAGATCGGCTTCAGCTTCGCGAGCGACTCGAGCGAGGTGTCGCGGCGCGGCGACTCGTCGACCTCGACGACCGTGTCACCCTTGCGTCCCTTCACGGTGACGGCGGCGATCTCCTCCGACATCCGGCCCTCGTCGGTCGCCTTCAGCGCCAGCTCGTGGGAGCGCAGCGACCAGCGGTCCATGTCGGCCCGCGTCATCTCCAGCTCGCCCGCGACCTCGCTCGCCTCGTGCGCCATGTGTCTGCCGCTGAACGGGTTCGTGAGGCCGTCGTTGATCATCGCGTCGAGCGCCTTGCCGTCGCCCATGCGGTAGCCGAAGCGCGCGCCCTTCAGCAGGTAGGGAGCGTTCGACATCGACTCCATCCCGCCGGCGACCGCCACCTCGACGTCGCCCGCGCGGATCGCCGCGTCGAGGATCCCGGCGGCGCGCACGCCCGACGCGCAGACCTTGTTGATCGTCTCCGAGGAGACCTCTCTCGGGATGCCCGCTCTGATCTGCGCCTGGCGCGACGGGATCTGGCCCTGACCGGCCTGCAGCACCTGGCCCATCACGACGTGCTGGACCTGCTCGGGTGCGACCTCGGCGCGCTCCAGCGCCGCCTTGATCGCTACGCCGCCCAGCTCCGTGGCGTCGACGGAGGCGAAGGCGCCACCGAGCTTGCCGATCGGGGTGCGGGCTGCGCTGAGGATCACGGTACGGGGCATCGAGTCTCCAATTTCGCGGTCGGGGTTCCGGGGGTGCGAGGGACCACGGTTGATCGTAGCGGTGGGTAGTCTGCCGACGATGCAGATCTCCTCCACGACGCAACCAGCCGCCGCGACCGCCGCCGACACGATCGTGGTCGGCGTGTTCGACGGCGAGGACATCCCCCACGACGTCGCGGACGGGACGCTGCAGCGCCTGCTCGACCGCGGCGAGGCCCGCCGCGCCTTCAAGCGGCTCGCCGTCGCCCACGCCGAGGACAAGCGCTGGATCGTCGTCGGGCTGGGCGAGCGCAGCCGCTTCGACCCCGAGCGCGCCCGCGACGTCGCCGCGGCCGTGCACGGCCGCGCGCGCGAGCTGAACGCGACGCACCTCTGCTGGGAGGTCCCGCACCACCTGGAGGACGCGGGCGTCGCGGCGCTCGTCGAGGGGACCGTGCTGGCCGGCTACCGCTTCGACCGCTACCGCAACCACCCGGACGACGACGGCGCGCTGGAGGAGCTGATCCTCTCCGCCCACTACGAGATCGGCCCGACGGTCGCGACGGCCGCCGTGATCGCGGCGGCGCAGAACCGCGCGCGCGACCTGCAGAACACGCCCGGCAACGAGCTGACGCCCGAGCGGCTCGCCCACCGCGCGCAGGAGATCGCCGCCGAGGTCGAGGGCGTCAGCGCCGAGATCCTCACCGAGCAGGACATCCGCGCGCTCGGGATGGGCGCGTTCGCGGCGGTCGCGCAGGGATCCGAGGAGGACGCCCGCCTGATCCAGCTCCACTACGAGGGACCGGACGCCGCCGGCCCGCTGCTGGCGCTCGTCGGCAAGGCCGTCACGTTCGACACGGGCGGCATCTCGATCAAGCCGGCGATGAGAATGTCGGAGATGAAGTTCGACATGTCGGGCGGCGCCGCCGTGCTCGAGGCGATCGGCGCGATCGCCCGGCTGCGGCTGCCGATCCGCGTGCTCGGCGTCGTCGGCGCGACCGAGAACATGCCGAGCGGGAAGGCGATGAAGCCGGGCGACATCGTCCGCGCCTCGAACGGCACGACGATCGAGATCGTCAACACCGACGCGGAGGGCCGGCTCGTGCTGTCCGACTGCCTCGCCCACGCGGTCGCGCACGGCGCCGAGCGGATCGTCGACCTGGCGACGCTGACGGGCGCGATCATCTCGGCGCTCGGCAACACGCACGCCGGCCTGATGAGCAACGACGACGCCTGGAGCGCGCAGGTCGAGGCGGCCGGGCGCGCGAGCGGCGAGCTGCTCTGGCGCCTGCCGCTGCACCCCGACTACGCGGACGGGATCAGAGGCCGCTACGCCGACATCGTCAACGTCGTCGAGACGCGCAAGGCCGGCTCGATCGCGGCGGCCGAGTTCCTCCACCGCTTCGTCGGCGACGTGCCGTGGGCGCACCTCGACATCGCCGGCACCGCGAACGACACCGGCCGCTCCTACGCCGGCCAGGGCGGCTCGGGCTTCGGCGTGCGGCTGCTGGTCGAGCTGGCGCGGCGGCTCGCGTAGCGGGCTGCGCCGCCGCGGGCGGCCCCGTGGGAGACTCGCGCGCATGAACTTCGACCTCTCCGACGACCACCGGCTGATCCGCAGCACGGTGCGCGACTTCGCCGTGCAGGAGATCGCGCCCGTGGCGGAGGAGCTGGACCGCACGAAGGCGTTCCCCTACGAGATCGTCCGCCGCCTCGGCGAGCTGGGCCTGATGGGGATCCCCTTCCCCGAGGAGGTCGGCGGAGGCGGCGGCGACACGCTCGCGTACGCGCTCGCGGTCGAGGAGCTGGCGCGGGTCGACTCCTCCGTCGCGATCACGCTCTGCGCGCACACCTCGCTCGGGACCCAGCCGCTCTACCTGTTCGGCTCGCCCGAGCAGCGCGCCGAGTGGCTGCCGCGGCTGTGCGCCGGCGAGCGGCTGGGCGCGTTCGGGCTGACCGAGCCGGAGGCCGGCTCCGACGCCGGCAACACGCAGACGCGCGCGCGACTGGAGGACGGTTCCTGGGTGATCGACGGGACGAAGCAGTTCATCACCAACGCCGGCACCGAGATCTCGGGCTGCGTCGTGATCACGGCCGTCACCGGGACCGACGCGCGGGGCCGCAGAGAGATCTCGAACCTGCTGGTCGAGAACGGGACGCCCGGCTACGAGCCGGGGCCGGCCTACCGCAAGATGGGCTGGAACGCGTCCGACACGCGGCCGCTCTCGTTCGCCGACTGCCGCGTGCCCGAGCACCACCTCGTCGGGCCGCGCGGCGCCGGCTTCAAGCAGTTCCTCCACGTGCTCGACATCGGCCGCATCGGCGTCGCGGCGATGGGCGTCGGCCTCGCGCAAGGGGCGCTCGACGAGGCGCTGGCCTACGCGAAGGAGCGGCGCGCGTTCGGACAGTCGATCTCGAAGTTCCAGCTGATCCAGGGGAAGCTGGCCGACATCGCGACCGAGATCGCCGCCGCCCGCCTGCTCGTCCACCACGCCGCGTTCCTGAAGGACCAGGGGCGGGACTTCTCGCTCGTCGCGGCGCAGGCGAAGCTGAAGACGGGGCGGCTCGCGGTGCGCGCGTCCGAGGAAGCGGTGCAGATCCACGGCGGCTACGGCTACATCGAGGAGTACCCGGTCTGCCGCTTCTACCGGGACGCGAAGATCCTCACGATCGGCGAGGGGACCGACGAGGTCCAGCAGATGGTGATCGCGCGGGCGCTGGGGGCCTAGCCGGGCGCGGGTCCGGACTCGTCGGCGACGCGCTCGGCGCCACGGGCGAGGATCCGGGTGGCGGCGGTCGCGGGGTCGATCCGCCGCTCGGCGACCTCGGCGAGCAGCGTCTGCACCTCCGCGTCCTCGCGGATCGAGGCCTCGAGCGTGCGGCGCATGCGCGCGGTCGCGATCGCGACTACCTCGTTCATCAGGTTGCGGCGGCGGCGCTCGACCAGCGTCCCCTCCGCCGCGATGTGCTCCCGGTGGCGCTCCAGCTGCTCGACCAGCTCGTCGGTGCCGAGCCCGTGCGCCGCCTGCGTCTTGACGATCGGGACGCGCCAGGAACTCGTCCCACCCGCCGCCCCCGCCGGACCCAATGACAGGACGCCGCGGATCTCGCGCACCATCGTGTCGGTCAGCGGATGGTCGGCCTTGTTGACGACGATGATGTCGGGGATCTCCATCACGCCGGCCTTGAGCGCCTGGATCGAGTCGCCCGAGCCGGGCATCAGCACGAGCACGATCGTGTCGGCGTGGTCGATCACATCGACCTCCGCCTGGCCGACGCCGACGGTCTCGACGAAGACGACGTCGCGGCCGGCGGCGTCCATCAGCAGCGCCGCCTGCAGCGCCGCCTCCGAGAGGCCGCCGAGGGCACCGCGGTTCGCCATCGAGCGGATGAACACGCCCGGGTCGAGGAAGTGCTCGGTCAGGCGGATGCGGTCGCCCAGGAGCGCGCCCTGCGTGAACGGCGAGGACGGGTCGACCGAGAGGACGCCGACCGTCCGACCGCGGGCACGTTCCGCTCTCGTGAGCGTGCCGAGCAGCGTCGACTTGCCGACGCCGGGCGGTCCGGTGAAGCCGACGACGGCCGCTCTGCCGGTGTGCGGGAAGACCTCGCTGACGAGCGCCCAGCCGTCGGGATGGTCGCTCTCGACGAGCGAGATGCCGCGCGCGAGGGCGCGCCGGTCCCCGTCGAGCAGTCGCTGCGAGAGCGTTCGATCCGGCGCCATGCGGCGAGGGATGATGGCAGCCGGGGCCTCCCGGGCGCGACACGATTAAGATGCCGCGCATGGAGTCGCTGCTGGCCCGGCCCACCGTCGACGTCCCCCCCGCGATCCTGCGTGGCGAGCCACCGCCGTTGCACGGCGGTGCGCTCACCTTGCTGCGCTTCATGCGCCGCAACGGGATGCTCAACCACCGCTACGCGCGGCTGCTGCTGCGCCAGCAGTGGCTCAGATGGCGCTGGCGCGGGCGGCTGCAGTTCGACGGGATCGCGTTCATCTGCCCGAACGTGACGTTCGAGATCGGCAAGGACGCGACGGTGCGGATCGGGCGCTGGTCGTGGCTCGGGCACGGGACGAAGGTGCGCGCGCACGAGGGCGAGGTCGTGATCGGCGCGAAGTCGGTGCTCGGCCAGGAGTGCACGATCTCCGCCTTCCAGCACGTCTCGATCGGGCGCGAGTGCATCGTCGCCGACCGCGTGATGCTGATCGACTTCGACCACGGCGTCGTCGAGGTCGAGCGCCCGATCCGCGTGCAGGGGATCTACAAGCGCGACGTGCGCGTCGGCCACAACGTCTGGATCGGCTACGGCGCCTGCATCCTGCGGGGCGTGACGATCGGCGACAACTCGATCGTCGGCACCAGCGCGGTCGTCACGAGAGACGTCCTGCCCGACAGCGTCGTCGGCGGCATCCCCGCCAGACTGATCCGCCGCCGCAAGCGGCCGCAGACGTTGCGGTGGCGGTGAGCGTGGTAGAGACGGTGGCGTTTCTCTAGCTTTCCGACCGACGCGGG
>JAATFK010000516.1 GCA_015655225.1 Solirubrobacterales bacterium
GGGTCGGACTCGTTGAACCAGACGCCCCCGCCGGCGATCGTCCGCAGCACGTCGCACAGCTCCGCGACCGTGCGGTGCTTCGCGACGACGCCCGCGGCGCCGCTGTGGACGGCGATCGCCGCCTGCGCCCCGTCGTCCTCGTCGGCGTACAGGACGACCGGGGTCCGCAAGCCTCCTCCGACGAGCCGTTGCAGGAGGTCGGCGCCCGCCGGGTCCCCCGACTCGATCGAGACGAGCGCGACGTCGGGCTCCAGCCTCGCGATCAGCTGCTCCGCCGCGAGTCCACCGGCCGCGGTGCCGACGACGTCGATCCCCTCGGGCGCGAGGAGCAGCGGGAGGCCGGCGCGCACGGCCGCGTGCGCGTCGACGACGACGAGGGTCGGACCGGCGACGGGCGCGGCAGCTGCGGTGGCGGGACGCTCGGCGCCGCGCGCGGGCGGCGGCTCCGGCGTCGAGGAGAGCGGCAGGATCGGGGCGGCCGGAGCCAGGTCGACCGCGTCGGAGGACTGCTCGAGGAAGGTCATCGTGTCGCGCTATTCGCCATCGGTCGCCGATCCACCTGTCAACTCATCCTCACGTAGCCGATCGCCTCGTTCGGTCCGCGCACGTTGCGCGAGACGCGATCGGACGAATTTCCCTCGATCGTCTGGATCTGGCCGTTCGGGAGCACGCTCTCAACCATCCCGACGTGCTCGTTGAAGACGATCAGGTCACCCGGCTTGGGGACGTAGCCCTGCCCGTTGGGGACGGCGCGCCCGGCGCTCTGCGCCCACGAGTAGAGCTGGTCGACGGACCCGAAGCCCTGGCCCTGCGCGCCGAGCGGCTCGCCGGCCGATCTCGCCAGCCACGAGACGAAGTAGGCGCACCACGGGCCGACGGCGTTCGCGGCGCCGGCGGTCGCCTGCCGGTACGTCGCGATCCGCGGCGAGTCGTTTGAGCCCGGCGGCATCTCCGCCTGCCCGACCTCGCCCTCGGCCAGTCGCACCATCGCGCTTGCGCCGTAGCCGGCGCCGTCGCTCGGATCGACGACCCCGAGCGGGCTCGTCATCCCGAGCGTCGTCGCCTGCGACTGAAGTGCAGGCGTCGCACCACTCCCGAGCAGTGCGTTGGAGCCGGCGCCGGTCGTCGCGTTCGGGCTGAGCGCGCTCTCGAGCGCGCTCGCGAACGCGGTCGAGTCGGGCGCGCTCGCGGCCGTCGCGAGCGGCGCCGCGGACGCGCTGGCGGCCATCGCGTCGGAGCTGGCGGTGGTCGCACCGGGCGCGATCGGCGAGAGCATGCTCTCGATCTGCGCGACCCGTTCGAGGGTGACGGCGAGCGTCATACCCACCGGTAATCGGCGGCTGTGTGAGAGAACTTGAGCATTTGCTGAGAGACGCTCGACGCATGCGCAATTGGCGCGTGGGCATCACCACTCCGGCACGACGAGGAGCGGACAGCCGAAGCTGCCCGCTCGCTCGTGCCGGTCCCTCGATGGAGCCGTATGGACTCGCCCGAAGGCGAGAGGCTTGGTGCGGCGGAGCGTCTACTGCAGGAGCTTCAGGACCGCCTGAGGCGCCTGGTTGGCCTGCGCGAGCATCGACGTGCCGGCCTGCTGGAGAATCTGCTCCTTCGTGAAGTTCGTCATCTCAGACGCCATGTCGACGTCCTGGATGCGGCTGTTCGACGCGGTCAGGTTCTCCTCGTAGGTCTGCAGGTTGTTGTACGCGTGCTGCAGACGGTTCTCGACGGCGCCGAAGGTCGCGCGGGCGGCCGACGTGGCGTCGATCGCTCTGTCGATGTCCGCGAGGACCGTCGAGGACGTCAGGTCGATCGACCCGACCGAGGAGCCGAGGCTGATCGTCGAGACGGAGATGACCTCGCCGTCGTTCGCGCCGACCTGGAACGTGATCGTCTGCGCCGAGTTCAGCAGCGAGATGTTGTTGAACTGCGCCGTCTCGCCGGTGCGCTCGATCTCAGAGGTGAGCTGACCGACCTCGGAGTTGATCGCGGATCTGTCGGAGCTCGAGAGCGTGCCGTTCTGGTACTGCACGGCCAGCTCACGAATGCGCTGGAGCATCGACTGGACCTCGTTGAGCGAACCTTCTGCGGTCTGCACGAGCGAGATGCCGTCCTGCGTGTTGCGGCCGGCCTGGTCGAGGCCGTTGATCTGCGCCGTCAGCTTCTGGCTGATCGCGAGGCCGGCGGCGTCGTCGGCGGCGCTGTTGATGCGCAGACCGGACGACAGGCGCTGCATCGACTGCGCGAGCGAGGTGCTCGTCGCCTGCAGGTTGCGGTGCGCGTCGAAGGCCTCGACGTTGGTGTTGATGGCGAGGGACATGCGTTCATCTCCTTGATGACGTTGGTTTTCGTCCCAGAAGCGACTCCTGTCGCCTCCACTCTCACGGGATATTCGGCTCCCGGCGCGAGAACTTGAGCACGATGTGCCGTACGCGGACGCGCGGCCGACTCACGCCCGCAGATCGATGTGGGGACGGCCGTCGTCGTCCTCGGCCGACGGCTCCTCCTCGGTGCTCGCCGGCTCCGAGTGGCGGCGCTGCTCGCGCTCCTGCGCCTCCCGGTCGCGACGGCCGATCGGGCGGACCGGCGCGGCCGGCTGGATCGGCGCCGGTTCGAGCGGACGCGCGACGATCGGCTGCAGCGGATCCATCAGCGACCGCTCCCGTCACCGGCCTCGGCGGCCGCGCGCTGCTCCAGCCGCTGCTCGCGCACGACGCGCAGCTCGGTCAGCACGAGGTGACGCCAGACCGCGACCGCGGCGCCCCAGACGACGAGGTAGGCGACGATCCCGCCCGCCAAGGCGCGCAGGAGCAGGTCGGGGACGAGGACGTTCGCCCGCCACGACAGGTAGGCGACGAGCACGAAGCCGAGGAGGCCCGCCCACGCCCGCGCGCGCTTGACCTGCGCGCCGCCGCGGGGATGGTTCGCGACGCTCGGGAGGACCGCGCCGCCGGGCGCCGCTCTGCCCTTGGCGCCCTTCCCGCGCGCGCCGCTTCTCTGGGCGCCGCGACCCTTCGCCGCCGGCGCCTTCGCCTTGCCCTTCTTCGCCTCGGGCTTGTCCTTCTTCGCCATGACTCGCCTCTCGCTCCTTGCAGGCCTACAACTCGCCGTCGCGCATCAGCCGCCGGGCGATGCGCTCGCGCTCGAAGATGAAGTGGACGAGGCGCTTGCGGTCGTCCGCCGTCAGCTCGCGGATCGCGATCCCTCGCTCCCCCGCGTCGGTGATGCGCGCGACGACGCCGGCGCCCTCGATCGGCGGCTCGCCCTCGACCAGCTTGAGGTGGAAGCGGACGCGCGTCTCCAGCCCCAGCGTGTCGGGACCGGCCGCCAGCAGGCCGTTGCCGCTGACGTTGACGGTCAGCGTGTCGATCCACTCGCCGGTCGTGTCGTCGTCGAGGACGGGGGCGAGCGCCATCGGCCGCACCGCGCGGACGCGGACGAAGTCGCGTCGCTGCTCGAC
>JAATFK010000161.1 GCA_015655225.1 Solirubrobacterales bacterium
CGTCAGGCTATGTATTTCATCAACTTTGAGATAGCTGAAGGCATTGCCGGAAATTTCAAAATCATCAGCGAGCTGCTTAACGAGGAACCGAGCGCCCAGCCCTTTTTCAGTGAGCAGTTCCGCCATTTCATTAGCTGATACGACGTTGGTTTTTCCGGTCAACAAATCGCGGATATGGGTCTGTAGTTCGGTAAGTTGCTCTCCGGCCACTTCCGTTTTTTCGCCTTCATTTGAGGCGTTTTTATCGCTACCGGTCAGGGCTTCAACCGTAAATTGTCCTTTACCGAGGTTTTTGATTTCGGGCTGATCGTCAGCATGATAATCGGGCAATAATGGATGGCCAGCAAGCTTAGAGCGAACATAAGCGCGGCGGGCATCGGCATCAGCTGTCAACTTCAAATCTTTGTGGCCTTCGGCCATCAGATCAAACAGCTCGTCGCCGGGGATATTCAGAATCCCAGTAATAATTCGATATTCGGTAGACCAAGCGAGCCACGTAGCGTCACGGTCGTCTTTCAGGTATTTGGCATTGCGCAGATCTGAGGCTTTCGCCGCACTTGGGCGAATACCCATTACATGCAGCGCTGCTTCTGTATCGAGCAAGTCGTAAGTGCGGGTTACACCTGTATTATTGCGCTCAATCAGTTCACCGCGTTCTGCGGGTTTCTTTGCGTAACCGATAGCGAGTTTTGCAACCTCAGAAGCTGATTCAACCGGGGGCATAACAGAGCGGATTAGGTCGATAATTTCAGCCACTGATGATGGTTTCATTGCGTTAATAGAGGGGACTTTAAGCATCCCGTCTATCATCATGCGGATTTCCTCCGGAGCCTCTTCATCGTTGAACATATCAACGGCGTTTGAGAGGTGTTCAGGGTCAATCTCTTCCGGTGTGGCGCCATACATGATGATGTAAGTAACGCGTTCGCCCTCCGGCAGGTCAAAGATAACCCGAGCATCAGCCAGCGGATCTAGTTCGCCGTAAGGTTCATCATCGGTGGTTTCGGTTGGGGCGAAATCAAAAGTTTCAGCTTCGTCGATCCACGGATTTTTTTGTATCCATACTTCATCATATTCGCCGATGGGTGGGTGATTAGTGAATTCAGATGATATTTCGCAAATTTTTGGTTTGAAGAAATTATCAGAGGAATCAGGGTAAAATTCCTCCAAGATCATTGTTGCTTTCATTTCTGCAAGTTTGGCGTTTTTCGCCTCAATCGTTGCAGCAATAGCAACTGCGCCATTTTTTCCCTGTGGGCGCTCCTGGAGCTGTACAAGCGCGGCGAGGCGACCTGGGAGCAGGCCGAGCCCTTCGCCGAGATCACCGTCGAGGCGCGCGTCGAGAACCCCTGGAAGGACGTCATGGGGGCGACCGGATGAGGCTCGACACCGACACCGCCGAGCTGGAGCGGATCCTCGAGGCGCTGCTCTTCCTCTCCAACGACCCGGTCGCGCCGGCGGCGCTCGCCGACGCGACGGGAAGCGACGAGGACGAGGTCGTGACCGCCCTGGAGGCGCTTGCCGCCCACTACGAGGAGGACAGTCGCGGGCTCGTCCTGCGCCAGCTCGCGGGCGGCTGGGTGCTCGCCACCAGCCCCGCCGCGGAGGACGCCGCCCGCCGCCTGCTGGCGAAGCCGCGCACGCCGCCGCTGACGCCCGCGCAGGCCGAGACGCTCGCCGTCGTCGCCTACCTCCAGCCGGTCTCGCGGCCCGAGATCGCCCGCATCCGCGGCGTCAACGCCGAGTCGGCCGCCGCCACGCTGATCGAGCGCGGCGTGATCGAGGAGGCCGGCCGCTCGCAGTTCGGCGCCGTCCTCTATCGCACGACCGACCTGTTCCTGCGGCTGTTCGGCCTGCAGTCGGTCGAGGAGCTGCCGGACGTGACCGCCTGGGACCCGTCCCCCGAGGTCGCCGCCAACATCCGCGACCGTCTCCTGCGCGCCGGCGAGGCGCGCCTCGGCGCCCCCGCCGCGGCGCGTCCGGCCGAGGGCCGGGAGGGGCCGACGGCGGCGCCCGAGGCCCCGGACGCCGCCGCCGAGGACGACGACGCCGAGCCGAGCGGCGCCGTCATCCCGTTCGCCCCGGCGAGCTAGCAGGCCCCGTCCCAAGGGCCTGCCCGCCCCCGCAGCGAACCGCCCCGCCGTCTCGGCGAGCCGGCCCGCCGAGCCGAGCTAGCCCCCGACGAGGCCGACGGGCGCGAGGCCGCCGACCACCTCGGCCCCCTCGGCGGCCAGCTCCGCCTCCACCCTGGCTCCCGCTTCGGGCGAGGAGGGGCCGGAGAGGTCGGCCAGCAGCCGAACGGCGAAGCCTGCCGCGAGCCCGTCGCGCACGGTCGCGGCGACGCAGCCGTCCTCCGCCAGCCCGCACACGTCCACCGCGTCCACGCCACGCGCGCGCAGGACGTCGGCGAGTCGCACGCCGAACCGGTCGACGGCGGCGAAGCCGGAGTAGTCGTGGTCGTACTGGCCCTTGCGCAGCGCCACGTCGACGAGCGCCTCGATCGGCACGCCCGCGGCCCGAGAGAGCAGCGGGTCGAGCTCCGCTCCGGCCGAGCCGGCGACGCAGTGCGCCGGCCAGCGGGCGAAGTGCTCCGCGGCGTCGACGTGCCAGTCCTGCGTCGTCGCGACGAGCGCGTACCCCTCCGCCGTGGCCGACGCCGCCACGAACGCCCCCACCCGGCGGGCGACCTCGTCGCCGCCCGCCAGCGCCAGGGCGCCGCCCTCGGTGAAGTCGTTCTGCACGTCCACGATGACAAGCGCCCGGGTGGTCACGCGGCGACCACCTCCGCCGCCAGCGGCGGCACCCGCAGGTGCCAGTCGGTCGCCTGCTGGTAGGCGTCGCCGGCGCGCACGAGCAGCGCCTCTTCGAACGGCCGCGCGGCGAGCTGGAGCGACAGCGGCAGCCCGTCGCCGTTGAAGCCCATCGGGACGACGAGCGCCGGGTTGCCGACCGCGTCCCAGTACATCGTGTGCACGCCGGCGAGGACGTCCATCGTCCCGCCGGTCAGCATCCGCTCGTAGGTGGGGGAGACCCGCGTCGCGCCCGGGGTCGCGATCAGGTCGACGTCGGCGAAGACCGTCGCGAGCGAGCGCTGCGCGACCCGCCGCACGCGCTGCGCCTGCACGTAGTCGGCGCCCGTGAAGCACGCGCCGAGCGGGTACATCGAGCGGTTCGAGCGGTGGTAGTCGTGCGCCCGCTCCCGCAGGTCCTCGCGGTGGTACGCGAGCGACTCCGCCACGCACGTGATCATCGCCGCGACGAGCGCCTCCGCGTAGTGGGGGATCGTCACCTCGACGACGGTCGCGCCCAGCTCGCCGAGCCGCGCCACGGCCGCCTCGAAGGTCGCCGCGACCGCCGGGTCCTCCTCCGGGTCGACGCCGAGGTGGTTGATCCGCTCGACCCCGACCCGCAGCCCCGCGAGGGAACCGTCGAGCGGGCCCGCGAGGTAGTCGTCGACCCCACGGTCGACCGCGTAGGGGTCGCGCGGGTCGGGTCCGGCGATCGCGCCAAGGAAGGCGCCGCAGTCGCGGGCGGAGCGGGCGAGCGGGCCGATGTGGTCGAGCGAGTAGCCGAGCGGGACGCAGCCGGCGTTCGGGACGCGCCCGAACGTCGGCATCAGACCGCTCACCCCGCAGAAGATCGCGGGGATGCGGATCGAGCCGCCGGTGTCGGTCCCGACCCCGGCGAGGAAGAGGCCCGCCGCGACGCCCGCGCCGGTGCCGGAGGAGGAGCCGCCCGGCCACGTGTCGAGGTCCCACGGGTTGCGGGGGAGCGGGAAGGGCTTGTCGGGGTCCGGGACGGCGGAGGCGAACTCCATCGTCGTGAGCTTCCCGGTGATCGCCGCGCCGGCCGCCTTCAGCCGCTCGACCACGATCGCGTCCTTCCCCTCGCCCCAGGCGGGGTCGAGGATCAGCGACTGCGCGGTGGTCGGTCCCTCGGCCATCGCGAGGATGTCCTTCACGCCGATCGGGATCCCCTGCAGCGGGCCTCTGTCGATGCCGGCGGCGAAGTCGGCGTCGGCCTGCGCGGCCCGCGCGCGGGCGTCGTCGTCGAAGCGCACGAGGTAGACGCCGAGCTGGTCGTCGAGCGCGTCGGCGCGCGCGATCGACTCCTCGACCAGCTCGGCGCTCGTCAGCTCGCCGGCCCGCAGCGCGGCGGCGGCGTCGGTCAGCGTGAGCGGGATCTCGGTCATCACGCCCCCCACGCGGTCAGCTTCGGCTCCGCCTGGAAGACGAGCGCGGGCGCCTCGTAGCGCGCTTCCGGCAGCGCGTAGAGCGCTTCGACGCCGGGCTTGAAGCGCTCGTACATCGCGAGCAGCTGCTCGCGCTCGGCGGGGCTGGGGGCGAGGCCGGCGGCGTCGAGCATCGCGTCGATCGCGGCGGGGCTGGCGGCAGACATGGAGCGGTCTCCTTCGGGTCGGGTGGGTGCGACGAAAGCTCAGGCGGCGCTCGCCACCGCGGCGGCGAGCGGGGGGACGCGCAGGTGCCAGTCGGTCGCCTGCTGGTAGGCGTCGCCGAGCTGGACCAGCAGCGTCTCCTCGAACGGACGCGCGGCGAGCTGCAGCGAGAGCGGCAAGCCCGCGCCGGTGAAGCCCATCGGGACGACGAGCGCCGGGTTGCCGACGGCGTCCCAGTACGGCGTGTAGAGCGTCCCGAGCGGACGCATCACGCCGCGCCGCTCCAGCTCCTCGTAGGTCGGCGCGCCGGTCGAGGCGGTCGGCGTCGCGATCGCGTCGACGTCGGCGAAGAGGGCCGCGAGCGACCGCTGTGCGACGCGCCGGACGCGCTGCGCCTGCACGTAGTCGGCGCCCGAGTAGAGCGCGCCGGTGCCGACGAACGCGCGCGTGGCGGTGAAGTAGTCGCCCCAGCGCTCCCGCATGTCCTCGCGGTGGTAGGCGAACGCCTCCGAGACCATCGTCACGATCTGCGCGACGACGGTGTCGGCGTAGTGCGGGATCTCGACCTCGACGACGGTCGCGCCCAGCTCCGCGAGCGTCGCGACCGCCTCCTCGAACGCCGGCTCGGCGGCCGGGTCGTCCAGCTCGCCGCCGAGGTGGTTGGCGCGCTCGACGCCGATCCGCACACCCTGAAGCGGCTCGCCGACGCGCGCGAGGAAGTCCGGCACCGCGCGGTCGACGGTGTAGGGGTCGCGGCTGTCGTCGCCCGCGATCGCGCCGAGGAAGGCGCCGCAGTCGCGGGCGGAGCGGGCGAGCGGCCCGATGTGGTCGAGCGAGTAGCCGAGCGGGACGCAGCCGGCGCTCGGCACGCGGCCGAAGGTCGGCATCAGCCCGCTCACCCCGCAATACGCGGCGGGCATCCGGATCGAGCCGCCGGTGTCGGTCCCGATCCCCGCCAGGAAGAGCCCGGCGGCGACGCCGGCGCCGGTGCCGGAGGAGGAGCCGCCCGGCCAGTGCTCCGGGTTCCAGGGGTTGCGCGGCCGCGGGAACGGCTTCGCGAGGTCGTGGAGCCCGATCGCGAACTCCATCGTCGTGAGCTTGCCGGTGATCACCGCCCCGGCCGCCTTCAGCCGCTCGACGACGACCGCGTCGCGCTCGTGGCCCCACGCGGCGTCGAGGATCAGGGAGTTGGCGGTGGTCGGTCCCTCAGCCATCGCGAGGATGTCCTTCACGCCGATCGGGATGCCGTGCAGCGGGCCGCGGTCGAGGCCGTCGGCCAGCTCCGCGTCGGCTTGCTGGGCGGTCGCGAGGGCGTGCTCGTCGAGGCGCGTGACGTAGACGCCGAGCTGTTCGTCGAGCACGTCGGCGCGGGCGATCGCCTCCTGCGTCAGCTCGACGCTGGAGGTCGTCCCGGCGCGCAGCGCGGCGGCCGCGTCGGTGAGGGTGAGCGGTTGGTCGGACATGTCGGAGCGCCTCCTCAGGCGGTCGCGGGAACGGGGTCGGCGTGCGGGAGCGGCGGGAGCCGCAGGTGCCAGTCGGTCGCCTGCTGGAAGGCGTCGCCGACGCGCACCAGCAGCGCCTCGTCGAACGGGCGCCCGCCAAGCTGGAGCGAGAGCGGCATGCCCGCGCCGGTGAAGCCCATCGGGACGACGAGCGCGGGGTTGCCGACGGCGTCCCAGTACGGCGTGTGCAGCGTGTCGAGCATCCCCGGCACGCCCTCGCGCTCGATCAGCTCGTAGGTCGGCGCGGCGGCGGTGTTGGCGGGCGTCGCGATCACGTCGACGTCCGCCAGCAGCCCGGCCAGCCCGCGCTGCGCGACGCGGCGCACGCGCTGGGCCTGGACGTAGTCGGCGCCGGAGAAGAGCGCGCCGAGGCCGATCATCGCGCGGGTTCCGGCGAAGTACTCGGGCCAGCGCGCCGCGAGGTCGTCGCGGTGGTAGGCGAGCGCCTCGCAGACCATCGTGATCCACTGCGTCACGACCGCCTCGCGGTAGTGCGGCAGCGTCACGTCCACGACGGTCGCGCCGAGCGACGCCAGCACCTCCAGCGCCGCGTCGAACACGGCGGCGGCGGCCGGGTCGTCGTGCTCGCTGCCGAGCGTGCTGCCGCGGTCGACGCCGATCCGCACGCCCGCGAGCGAGCCGCCGAGGGGGTCGAGGCCGGCGAGGTAGTCGGGCACGGGGCGGTCGACCGCGTAGGGGTCGCGCGGGTCGGGTCCCGCGATCGCGCCGAGGAACGCGCCGCAGTCGCGGGCGGAGCGGGCGAGCGGCCCGATGTGGTCGAGCGAGTAGCCGAGCGGGACGCAGCCGGCGCTCGGCACGCGGCCGAAGGTCGGCATCAGGCCGGAGACGCCGCAGAACGCGGCCGGTATCCGGATCGAGCCGGCGGTGTCGGTCCCGACCCCCGCGAGGAAGAGGCCGGCGGCGACGCCCGCGCCGGTGCCGGAGGACGAGCCGCCGGGCCAGGAGCCCGGCTCCCACGGGTTGCGGGGGACCGGGAACGGCTTCTCGTAGTCCGGCATCCCGCACGCGAACTCCATCGTCGTGAGCTTGCCGGTGATCACCGCGCCGGCCGCCTTCAGCCGCTCGACAACGACCGCGTCGCGGTCCTGTCCCCAGGCGGGGTCGAGGATCAGCGACTGCGCGGTGGTCGGGCCCTCGGCCATCGCGAGGATGTCCTTGACGCCGATCGGGATGCCGTGCAGCGGGCCGCGGTCGAGTCCGTCGGCCAGCTCCGCGTCGGCCACCTCGGCGCGTTCGAGCGCGTACTCGTCGAAGCGCGTCACGTAGACGCCGAGCTGGTCGTCGAACGCGTCGGCGCGGCTCAGCGCCTCGCTCACCAGCTCGACGCTCGTCACCTCGCCGGCGCGCAGCGCGGCGGCCGCGTCGGTCAGGGTGTTCGGATGCTCAGGCATGGTTGGCCTCGTCTCCTTCGCGCTTCAGACGGGCGCCGGGACCGTCGCCGGCGCCCACTCGTTGACGACGTCGGCGGCACTGACGAGGTGGCCGAACCCGCGCGCGAGGCGGGCGAGCCCGTCCGCGTGGACCGCCTCGCGGTCGCCGATCGCGTCCCCGACGAGGAAGACGCGGTAGTCGCGCATCGCGGCGTCGCGCACGGTCGACTCGACGCACGCGGTCGTGACGACGCCGCCGACGACGAGCGTCTGGATCCCGAGCCGCGTCAGCAGCTGCTCGAGCGAGGTGCCGAGGAACGCGTCGTAGCGGTTCTTCGGCACGATGTGGTCCTCGGCGGCCGGCGCCAGGACGGGCAGGATCTCCGCCTCCCAGCTGCCGGCGACGAGCGTGCCCACCTCGTCGGCCGCCGCGGGGTTGTCCGGGAACATCGTCGCGTACATCTCCTCGACGATGAAGCCGGCGTCGCGGAAGTCGGGCTGGAACTGGTGCTGGGTGTAGATGATCGGCACGCCGGCCGCGCGGGCGGCCGCGATCGCCTGCCGGGCCGGTTCGATCGTCGCGGTCAGCGGCGCGTCGAGCCGCCCGCCGGCGAGGCGCGCGGACATGCCGTGCTCGTCGAGGAACGCGTTCTGCACGTCGATCATCAGCAGCGCCGTGCCGGCGATCGGGATCGGCGGGGTCATGCGATCGCCCCCTCGGCCGCCGCGGCGGCGGCCGCGAGCGGCGCGGCGTCGTGCGCCTCCTCGAACGCGAACGCCGCCTGGTAGATCCGCTCCTCCTCGAAGTGGCGCCCGATCAGCTGGAGCCCGACCGGCAGCCCGTGCGCGCCGGTCCCGGCCGGGACGGTCAGCGCGGGGTTGCCGGTGAGGTCGAGCGCGCAGGTGTTGAGGACCGCGTCGATCCCCATCCGCGCGCCCATCTCGTCGTCCGAGAGCGCCTCGTTCGCGAGCTCGAACGGGACCGACGGGATCGTCGGCGTGATCAGCAGGTCGACGTTCGCGAGCGCCGCGGCGACCTGCCGTCTCAGCTCCAGCCGCAGGTTCTGCCCCTTGCTGAAGTGGATGCCGAGGTACGCGTCGCGCATGTGCTCGACCGTCAGCAGCATGATCTGGAGGAAGGGCGGCAGGTCGTTCGCCCCGAGCCGCGCCTGCGCGACGCTCGCGGCCATCGTCTCCACGTCGATCCGGCCCATGTGGCCGACGCCCTGCCCGCCGGAGGTGACCATCGCGTGCAGGCCGAACGCGATCGTCGCCGACTCGATCGCCCAGGCGTCGGTCCAGAGCGGGATCGAGACCGGCTCCAGCACGGCGCCGAGCGCGGTCAGCTCCGCCTCGGCGGCGGCGAACGCCTCCAGCACGTCGTCGCTGCAACCGATCGGCGCGAGCGCCTCGGAGATCACGCCGATCCGCATCCCCTCGATCCCGCGCCCGGCGGTCGCCCCGTAGGCGCCGGATCTCGGGTCGGCACGCACCCACTGGGGGTCGCGCCAGTCGGCGCCGGCCATCACCTCCAGCATCAGTGCGTTGTCGGAGACCGTTCTCGTGATCGGTCCGATGTGGTCGAGCGTGTGGTCCATGTAGGAGAGGCCGTAGGAGGGGACGAGGCCGTGCGTCGCCTTCATCCCGACGAGCCCGCACCAGGCGGCGGGTATGCGGACCGAGCCGGCCTCGTCGGCGCCGAGCGCGAGGTCGACCATCCCCGCCGCGACCGCCGCGCCGGAGCCGCTGGAGGAGCCGCCGGTCGCGTAGCGCGGGTCGAGCGGGTTGCGCGCGGCGCCGAAGAACGACGCCTCGCCGAGCCCCAGCGCGAGGTCCTCCATGTTCGTCTTCATCGTGATCGTCGCGCCCGCGTCGAGCAGCCGCTCGACCACCACGGCATCTTCGGTGGGGACCGCGTAGGGGACGCGGCGCCCGCCGTTCGTCGTCGGGATGCCCGCGACCGCGATGCAGTCCTTGACCGCGAGCGTGCGGCCGGCGAGCGGCCCGTCCGCCGCGCCGCGCACCTCGCAGAAGCGCACGACGGCGTTGAACGGGTCCTCGCCCGGCAGCGGCGCGCGGCCGGGGTCGCGCGTCGTGTGTCTCAGCGGGACCGACGGCGCCTCCAGCTCGTCGACGCGGTCGTAGGTCGCCAGGCCGCCCGTGATGATCGCCGCCATCCGCTCGGCGCCGGCCGCGTCGAGCGGCAGGTGGTGACGCTGGGCGTAGGCGGCGACCTGCTCGGCGGTCGGGCCGCGCAGGCGTCCGGTGGCTCGGGTGGGGAACATGTCCGGGTCCTTTCCTTGCTGAATTCAGTTGCCGACGTAGGTCGTCGTGAGGTCGACGAACCACGATCTCGGCTCGACGAAGCCGTGCACGTCGGAGGCCAGCGCTCGCGGGTTGCGGTCGTTGACGACGTAGAGCCAGGGCGCGTCCTCGGTGATGTAGCCGGCCGCCTGGCCGTAGAGGCGGTTGCGGGCGATCGGGTCGACGACCGTCTGCGCCTGGTTCAGGAGCGCGTCGACTCTCGGGTTTCTGTAGTGGCCGAGGTTGAGCGGGCCGGTCGAGGAGAACGACTGGGCCCAGAACGACTCCTGCTGGAAGGAGAGCGAGATGTTGACGGCGTCGATCCCGGCGGGGAATCTGCCGGTCACGAACTGGGTCAGCATCGCCGCCCACTCGATCGGTCTCAATTGGATCTTGATGCCGACCGCGGAGAGGTCCTTCTGCAGCTCCTCGTTCATCGGCTGCGGGATCATGTTGCCGGAGCCCGACGTGGGGTACTCGACGTTGAGTGAGAAGCCGTGCGGGTAGCCGGCCGCTCTCAGCAGCGCTCTCGCTCTGGCGGGGTCGAATCTGTAGATGTCGTTGACGACCGCGTAGGCCGAGTTGGCGCGCGGCGCGACCTGGTAGGCCGGCTCCGCGGTGCCGTGCAGCAGGTCGGTCGACATCGCGTCACGGTCGATCGCGTAGTTCATCGCCTGCCGCACGCGCACGTCTCTCGTCGGGCCGACGGAGGAGTTGAGGATCCACGGCCAGACGTGGTCGTAGGAGTTCGTCAGCACCTGGAAGCCGCTCGACTGCAGCGACGAGATGTCGTCCGGGTTCGGGTACTCGGCCCAGTTGACGGAGCCCGATCTGAGCGCCGCGATCCGCTGCGTCGCGTCCGGCATCGGTCTCAGCACGAGTCTGTCGAGTCTCGGCGCGCCGGCCCAGTAGTCCGTGTTCGGGACGAGCGTCAGCGACTGGCCGGTCGTCTCGGAGGAGAATCTGAACGGGCCGGTCCCGACCGGGTGCTGGTTGAAGCCGGCGACGCCCTCCTTCATGACCGCCGTCGGGCTCGCCATGAACGCGGTCGAGAGGTCCTCGGGCAGGTGGGAGTCGGGGCCGGCGGTGGTCACCTGGAACGTCATCGGGCCGGTCGCCTTGAAGCTTCTGACCATCCCGACGTAGGTCGCCGCGAGGCCGACGAGCGCCGGGCTCGTCCATCTGAATCTCGGGTCTCTGAAGCGCTGGAAGTTGAAGACGGCGGCGGCCGCGTTCCAGGGTGTGCCGTCGGTGAATCTGACGTTCGGGCGCAGCTGGAAGGTCCACACGGTCGCGCTTCTGTTCGCGGTCCAGGAGGTCGCGAGGCCCGGCTCCAGCGGCGGGATCTCTCTCGACTGCCGCAGGTCGTGGCGGGTCAGCGCGTCGTAGAGCTGGTTGCCGACGAAGCGGATGCCCTCGTAGCCCTGCCCGCCCGCCAGCTCGGTGTCGAGCGCCGGGATGTTCGCCGCCGTCATCGCGATCACGAGCGTCCCGCCTCTGCCGCTGGGGCTGCCGGCGCTCGTCGTCGCGGTCGAGTCGCCGCTCCCGGAGGAGCTGCTGACGCTCGCCGGCGACTGGCCGACGTTGCCGCAGCCGGCGAGCGCGAGCGCGGCGCTCGCGCCGCCCGCCAGCAGCGCGAGCGGCAGCGCGCGGCCGATTCGTGGGGTCCTCTGCACCGGTCCTCCAGGTGTGGTCGTCATGGGGTGGGGGCCGCGGCGGCGGCGTCGCGGGTCGCGAGCAGGCGCTCGGGGGTGGCGGCAAGCAGCGCGCGGGTGTACTCGTGGGCCGGCGCGCGCCAGATCGCGGCGGCGTCGCCCTCCTCGACGACCTCGCCGAGGTACATCACGACGACGCGGTCGGCGACGTGCTCGACCACCGCCAGGTCGTGCGAGATGAAGAGGAACGCGACGCCGGTCTCGCGCTGCAGCTCCGCCAGCAGGTTGAGCACCTGCGCCTGCACGCTCTTGTCGAGCGCGGAGACGGCCTCGTCGCAGATCACGAGCGACGGCTCGGTCGCCAGCGCCCGCGCGATCGCGCAGCGCTGGAGCTGGCCGCCGGACAGCTCGTGCGGGTGCTTGGCGGCGTGGCCGGTCGCCACGCCGACGCGCTCCAGCAGCTCGACGGCGCGCGCGTGGGCGGGCTTCGAGCGGGTCCCGTGGACGGTCAGGTTGAACGCGATCGAGTCGCCGATCGTGAGCTTCGGGTTGAACGACGTCTGCGGGTTCTGCGGCACCAGCTGGAGGGAGCGGCGCACGTCGCGCAGCGCCTTCCCGCGCAGGCCCCGCAGGTCGGTGCCGGCGAAGCGGATCGTCCCGTCGTCGGCGTCGAGCAGGCGCAGGACGAGCTTCGCCGTGGTCGACTTGCCGGAGCCCGACTCGCCGACGATCCCGACCGTCTCGCCGGCGTGGACCGTCAGCGAGACGTCGTCGACCGCCTGCACGCCGTTGGGGAAGCGCTTCATCAGGTGCTCGGCGACGAGCAGCGGCTCGGCCGGCGCGGTCGCGGTGGCGGGTGCGGCGCTCATGCGACCGCCTCCGTCCGGGCGGTCGCGCCGCGCGTCGCCGGCGCCACCCGCGGCACCTCGCCGCCGACCACGTCGCAGGCCGCGAGCCGCCCGGGCCGCACTTCCACTAGCGGCGGCCGGTGCCGCGTGCACGACGGCTGCGCGAAGCGGCAGCGCGGCGCGAAGGCGCAGGCGTGGTCGGAGACCAGCTCGTCGGGCCCCGGCGGGCGGCCGGGGATCGCCAGCAGCTCGCCGCGCGGGATCCCCGGCAGCGGCAGCGCGTCGAGCAGGCCGGCGGTGTAGGGGTGCGCCGGTCTCGCCAGGACCTCGTCGACCGAGCCGGTCTCGACCAGCCGGCCGGCGTACATGACGGCGACGTCGTCGCCGACGATCCGAGCGACGCCGACGTCGTGGGTCACGAGCAGGAGCGCCATGTCGAGCTCGCGCTGCAGCTCGGTGAACAGCGCCAGCACCTGCGCCTGGACCGTCACGTCGAGCGCCGTCGTCGGCTCGTCCGCGATCAGCACGCGGGGCCGGCAGGCGATCGCGATCGCGATCGCGACGCGCTGGCGCATCCCGCCCGACAGCTCGAACGGGAACGCGTCGAGGACGCGCCCGGGGTCGTGGATCCCGACCCGCTCCAGCAGCCCGCCGGCGTACGCCCGGCCTCTGCGCTCGTCCTGCTCGACGTCGTGGCGCTGGAGCACCTCGACGATCTGCGCGCCGACGCGGCGCAGCGGGTCGAGCGAGCCGGACGGGTCCTGCGGGACCATCCCGATCGCCCCGCCGCGGATGCCGCGCATCCACGACTCGTCGAGCGTCGTCAGCTCGGTGTCGCCGAGCCGCACGGAGCCGCCGATCGTCGCCGAGCGGCCGTAGAGCCGCAGGATCGCGCGAGCGGTGACCGACTTGCCGGAGCCCGACTCGCCCAGCAGCACGAGCGTGCGCCCGGCGGTCAGCGTCAGGTCGACGCCGCGCACGGCGGTGATCTGGCGACGGCGGCGGGTGAAGGCGACCGTCAGGTCCTCGACCGTCAGGACGTGCTCGTGGTCGCCGGCACGGGTGATGATGTCCTCGACCGAGGTGCGGTTGAGCGTGGCGCGCGCGGTGCTCATGCCGCCACCTCCGTCTCGCGCACGTCGAACAGCTTGCGCAGGCCGTCGCCGAGGACGTTGAAGCCGATCGAGGCGATGAAGATCGCGACCGCCGGCACGAGCGACAGCAGCGGCCGCTCGTAGATGTTCTGCCGCAGGTCGTTCAGCATCGAGCCCCAGTCGGGATGCGGCGGCGTGACGCCGAGGCCGAGGAACGAGAGGCCGGCGGCGTAGACGATCGCGAGGCCGACGAGGGAGGTGCAGTAGACGAGCAGCGCGGGCGCGATGTTCGGCAGCACCTGGCGGATCGCGATCGTGCTCCAGCGGGCGCCGCTCGCGCGCGCCGCCTCCATGAAGTCGGCGTCGCGCAGCCGCAGCACCTCGCCCTCGGCGACGCGGGCGATCGGCGCGATCAGGACGATCGAGAGTGAGACGATCGCGTTCTTGATGCCGGGGCCGAGCGCCGCCCCGATCGCGATCGCCAGCAGGATCGCCGGGAACGCGTAGATCACGTCGAGCGTCCGCATCACGAGGCTGCGCACGCCGCGCCGCGAGAGGCCGGCGAGGAGGCCGAGCGAGGTCCCGATCAGCGCGCCGATCAGGACCGGGACGACGCCGGCGATCAGCGTCGGTCGCGCGCCCCACATCAGGCGGCTGAGGATGTCGCGGCCCTGGCCGTCGGTCCCGAGCGGGTGGCCGATCGTGTAGACGTCCCAGAGCCGCTCGGAGATCGAGCCGCTCGTGGCGGAGTGAGGCGCGAGCACCGGCGCGAGCAGCGCCACCAGCACCAGCAGCAGCACGATCGTGCCGCCGACCAGCACGCCGGCGGGCAGGCGCGCCACTCTCGCGAGGCGGTTGGGTCGGTCGGCGGCGACGGCGGTGCCGGCGATCTCGACGGTCGTTGCGGACATGCGGAGGTCCTCCGGAGGTCGGTCGGGGGAGAGCGGAAAGGGGGTGTGGGAGTCAGGCCCGGACGCGTGGGTCGACGAGCGCGTGCACCGTGTCGACGACGACGTTCACGAGCACGAGCACGACCGCCGAGATCAGGACGCCGGCCTGGATCAGCGGCATGTCGCGCGAGGAGATCGCGGAGTAGACCTGCTGGCCGATCCCGGGCCAGGCGAAGATCGTCTCGACGAACAGCACGCCGCCGAGCAGGTAGCCGACCTGCAGGCCGGTGATCGTCAAGAGCGACGGCAGCGCGTTGTGCATCGCGTGACGGACGATCGCCGCCTGGCTCAGGCCGCGCGCCCGCATCGACTCGACGAACTCCTGCGCGAGCACGTCGGAGAGCGCGACCGCGAACATCCGCGCGACGATCCCCATCGGCGTCAGCGCGGCGGCGATCGCCGGCAGCACGAGGTGGGCGAGCAGGTCGCCGAAGGAGCCGTCGCCGGTGCCGTGCATCCCGCCGGTCGGCAGCGCCCCGGTCTCGACCGCGAACAGCAGCAGCAGGAGCGCGACCGTGTACTGCGGGATCGAGATCGCCCCGAGCGAGGTCGAGGAGACGATCCGGCCGAGCACGCTGCGGGGCCGCAGCGCCACGATCGTCCCGAGCACGACGCCGCCGAGGGTCGCGAGGAAGAGGGACGCGACGAGCAGGATCAGCGTGTTGCCGAAGGCCTTCAGCACGAGGCTCCCGACGCTCTGCTGGAGCGAGATCGAGGTGCCGAGGTTGCCGTGCAGGACGGCCCAGATCCAGTCGACGTACTGGAGCGGTATGGGCTTGTTCAGGCCCATCCGGGCGACCAGGTCGGCGCGCGCCTGGGGCGTCGCGTTGGGCCCGAGCAGCGCCGCGACGGGATCGCCGGGGATCAGCTTGATCGTGATGAAGACGACGATCGAGACGCCGATCAGGATCGGGATCGCGAGCAGCAGGCGCCGGGTGAGGAAGCTCGTCATGAACGCCTCTCGGGTCGGGGGGCAGCGGGGACGCTCCGCATGCTCGACCCGCTCCGTTTCCCGCCGCGATCCGCCGGGTTACGCCGCCGTTACGCCGGCCGACGACAACCGGATCGCCCGCACGTGCGGGCGATCCGGGTGGCGCGTGAGGCAGTTCCGCCGGCTACGCGGCCTTCGCGCCGGCCGTTGCGCCGGCCGGCGCCGCGGTTTCGGCGCGCGGGCGCGTGCGGCGCGCCTCGGAGGCGACGATCAGCGCGATCACGCCGATCGCGCTGCCGAAGATCTCGAACGTCGGCTCGAGCCCGAGCGGGGTGACGAGCACGCCCGCGAGCACCGCCGGCAGCGAGATCGAGAGGTACGCGACGATGTAGAAGGCCGACATCACCTGCGCGCGGTGCGCGGGCGGGATCGCCGCCGAGAGCGCCCGCAGGGATCCCAGGAACGCGACCCCGAAGCCAGCGCCGCCGACGACCGAGCCGGCCAGCAGCAGGGCGCTGGAGGAGGTCGCCGCGGCCGCGACGAGGAGCCCCGCGCCGGCCGCCAGGGCGACCGAGCCGAGCGACGCGCCGACCCACGGCGCGCTGCGCGCGAAGGTCAGCTGCGCGAGCGCGGCCGAGCCGCCGAGCGCGAAGATGCAGAGGCCCGAGAGCAGGTGGTTGGTCGTGTGGAAGAGCTGCGCGCCGAGCTCCGGCCCGAGCGACATGAAGAGGCCGCCGAGCGTCCAGGAGGAGATCACGCCGAGCGCTGCCAGCAGGAACGGACGGCGGACGACCGGCGGCACGGCCGGCCGCTCGAACGTCAGGTGGAAGCGTCTGCGCCCCTCGGCCGCGACCGGCTCCGGCATCAGGTAGGCGCCCAGGAACGCGAGGGCGAAGAGGATGAAGAGGACGACGTACGGGAGGACGCGCGGCGCCGGCAGCCACTCGATCAGGGCGGAGGAGAGCAGCACGCCGAGGCCGAGGCCGGCGGCGCTGGCGACGCCGTTGGCGAGGCCGACGCCGGCCGGGTCGCGGCGCGGGTGGAGGTCGAGCAGCGACGCGCTCGCGGCGCCGAGCGCGAGGCCGGTCGCGAGCCCCTGGAGCGCGCGGGCGACGAACAGCCAGAGCACCGAGTCGGCGAGCATGAAGAGGACGGTCGAGAGCATCAGCGCGCCGAGCGCCGTCAGCAGGACCGGACGACGGCCGATGTCGTCGGAGACGCGGCCGGCGAGCACGAGCGAGGTCAGCACGCCGAACGCGTAGGTCGCGTAGACGAGCGTCAGCACGACGGGGGAGAAGCCCCACAGCGAGCGGTAGATGCCGTAGATCGGCGAGGGAGTCCCGGACGCGAACAGCGCCAGGCCGATGACGCCCGCCACCAGCCGGTACGCCCAGCGCGGCGACAGGGGGGGGCGGGTTCGGGTCGGCGTGGGGAGGGCCGGCATGGGGAAGGACGCCTCCATTGAA
>JAATFK010000451.1 GCA_015655225.1 Solirubrobacterales bacterium
AGGTGATGCACCGGATCGAGCGCTACCTCGATCTGGAGGACACGCGGCTGGAGATCTGACCGCCGCTACAGTTCGCCGCCGATGCCCGACGTCGACCCCAGCGGCCAGCCGCCCGCGCCGCCTCCGGCCGACGTCGAGCAGACGCCCGCGGCGCAGCGACGCCGCAGACGGCGCATGACCGCGATGGGGGCGCTCACGCTCGGGGCGCTCGGCGTCGTCTTCGGCGACATCGGCACGAGCCCGCTCTACGCGCTCCAGACGGTCTTCACCGCCGACCATCACGCGATCAAGCCGACCGAGGGGGACGTCTACGGCGTCATCTCGATCGTCTTCTGGTCGATCACGCTGATCGTCTCGATCAAGTTCGTCACCTTCATCATGCGCGCCGACAACGACGGCGAGGGCGGGATCATGGCGCTGATCGCCCTCGTCCAGCGGTGCGGGCTCAACAGCAAGAAGGTGAAGCTGGCGCTCGTCGCCGCCGGGCTCTTCGGCGTCTCGCTGTTCTACGGCGACGGCATGATCACGCCCGCGATCTCGGTCCTCTCGGCGGTCGAGGGGCTGAAGATCGCCGCCCCGAGCCTCCAGCACCTCGTGTTGCCGATCACGATCGCGGTGCTGACCGTCCTGTTCGCGATCCAGCACTTCGGCACCCACACGATCGGCCGGCTGTTCGGCCCCGTGATGGGCGTCTGGTTCGGCGTCCTCGCGCTCGCGGGGCTCGCGCGGGTCGTCAAGCACCCCGCGATCATCGAGGCGCTCTCGCCCCACCGCGGCGTCCTCTTCTTCGTCGACCACCCCGGGACCGCGTTCATCTCGCTCGGCTCGATCGTCCTGACGGTGACGGGCGCCGAGGCGCTCTACGCCGACATGGGCCACTTCGGCCGCAAGCCGATCAGCCGGGCGTGGTTCTTCTTCGTCTTCCCCGCCCTGACGCTCAACTACATGGGCCAGGGCTCGCTGATCCTCGACACGCCGAGCGCGATCGACAACCCCTTCTTCCTGCTGTTCCCCCACTGGGCGCGGATCCCGATGGTGCTGCTCGCGACGGTCGCGACCGTGATCGCCTCCCAGGCCGTCATCTCGGGCGCGTTCTCCGTCACCCAGCAGGCGATCCAGCTCGGCTTCCTGCCGCGCCTCACGATCCGCCACACCTCCGAGGAGGAGGTCGGCCAGGTCTACGCGCCGGGGGTGAACTGGGCGCTCTACGTCGCGATCGTCCTGCTCGTGATCGGCTTCGGCTCCTCCGCCGCGCTCGCCTCCGCCTACGGGATCGCGGTGACCGGCACGCTCGCGATCGACACCGCGCTGTTCCTCGTCGTCGCGCGCGTGCAGTGGAGAAGACCGCTGTGGCTCGTGCTGATGGGCGCCGCGATCTTCCTCACGGTCGACTTCGCCTTCCTCGGCGCGAACCTGACGAAGGTGATCCACGGCGGCTGGTTCCCGCTCGGCGTCGGGCTCGCGGTGTTCGTCGCGCTCAGCACCTGGAACAAGGGGCGCGAGATCGTCACGCGCAACCGCATCGAGCAGGAGGGGCCGCTGCGCGCGTTCGTCGAGCACGTGCGCGCGAAGGACCCGCCGATCGTGCGGGTGAGGGGGACCGCCGTCTACCTCAACGCCTCGCGCGACACGACCCCGCTGGCGCTCCGTAGCAGCCTCGAGCACTTCCGCTCGATCCACGACTCGGTCGTGATCATCTCGATGGTGACGACGCGCGTCCCGCATGTCCCGGAGGAGGAGCGGCTGACGCTCGACCCGCTCGGCTACGAGGACGACGGCATCAGCCACCTGACCGCGAGGTTCGGCTTCCAGGACTCCCCCGACGTCCCCCGCACGCTGATGCTCGCGCGCCAGCTCGGGATGGAGAGAGACCTCGACGTCGAGGGCGCCTCCTACTTCCTCTCGCAGATCTCGATCGTGCCGACCAGCGCGCGGGGGATGGCGCGCTGGCGCAAGCGGCTGTTCCTGGCGATGTCGCGCAATGCCGCGAGCCCCCTGGAGTACTTCGACCTGCCGCGCGACCGCACCGTCAGCCTCGGCTCGCAGGTCGAGCTGTAGCGCTCCCGCCGGCGCTCTCAGCCGGCGCCCAGGAACGCCTCAGCGCACTGCCACGGGGGCGGCGCATGCTCCGTGCATGCCCTCCACCCCCACCGATCCCAGAAGCCGCATCCGCCGCGTCCGGCGGCTCGTCGCGACCGGCGCGGTCGCGGTCGTGATCGGCGCCGGCAGCGCGGTCGCCGCGCTCGGCGCCGGCTCGACCGCGACGCGCGCCGGGACGACCACGGCGGCGCACGCCGCCACCGCCGTCACGAGCGACAGCCAGAGCAGCGGCTCGAACCTCTCCTCCGTCCAGACGAGCCAGTCATGACCGAGCACGAGCGCACCGTCTCCTGCTTCGGCGGCCAGGTCCTCCTGCGCACCTCGGGCGAGCATCCGTTCGGCCGTCACGCCCCCGTCGCGCTGCTGCTCGCCGAGGCGCTGCTGCGGAGGATCCACGACACGATGAGCTGCTTCGAGCCCGGCTCCGAGCTGTCGCGGCTGAACGGCGACCCCCGCGAGCTGGTCGAGGTCAGCCCGCTGCTCGCGCGCCTGCTCGCCGCCGTGCGGCCCGCCGGGCTGCTGAGCGGCGGGCTGGTCGACGCGACCGTCGAGCCGGGCCGGCCCGCGGGCGTGGGCGGCCGCCGGCGCTCGGTCGCGCTGAGCGCCGACCGCCGCGCCGTCCGGCGCCCGCCCGGCGTGCGGATCGACTCCGGCGGCCTCGCGAAGGGGCTCGCCGCCGACCTCGTCGCCGAGCGCTTCGCCGGCCACGACAGCTGGGTCGTCGAGTGCATGGGCGACCTGCGCGCCGGCGGCACCGCCGGCCTCCCCCGCCCCGTCCTCGTCGCCGACCCGTTCGGCGGTCCCGACCCGCTCGACGTGCTGGAGCTGCGCGACGGCGCGATCGCCACGAGCGGGACGACGCGCCGCGCCGGCGGCCTGCTCGACCCGCGCGACGGGCTGCCGGCGCACAGCGGGATCGTGCAGGCGACCGCGCTCGCCCCCACCGGCGTCGAGGCCGAGATGCGCGCGAAGGCGGCGCTGCTGGCGGGCCCCGCGCTCGCCGCCCGCCACCTGCCGCACGGCGGCGTGCTCGTGCTGGAGGACCGCACGGTCGTGCGCGTCGCGCCGGGCGCGGCGTCGCCGCCGCCCGCCGGCGAGCCGGTCCCGCCGCGGGCGGTCGCCGCCGTACGCGCTGCACCCGCCGCGGAGCCTGGCCCGGCGCGAGCGCCGGCCACCGCCCGCGCGCCGCGCGCCGCGTTTCACCCCACCCCCGCCGCGGCATGAGCGCGCTCGCGGCGATCACCCCGCTCTGGCTGACCGCCCGCGCGGCCGGGATCGGCGCGCTGCTGTCCGCCTCCGGCGCGCTCGCCGCCGGCCTGCTGATGGCGCTGCGCCTCCCGCGCCTGCGGCCGCGCGCGATCGAGCTGCGGGCGGCGCACGAGGCGCTCGCGATCGCGACCTTCGTCCTCCTCCTGCTGCACGCGACGACGCTCCTGCTCGACCCCGTGCTGAAGCCCGGGCTGGTCGGGCTGCTGGTGCCGTTCGGAGCCGCCTACGAGCGGCTCGGGACGGCGCTCGGGCAGCTCGCCGCCTACGGGATGATCGGCCTCGGCCTGACCTTCTACGTCCGGCGGCGGCTCGGCGGCGGCCAGCGCTGGCGCCGCGCGCACCGCTGGATCCCGCTCTTCTGGGGACTCGCGGTCGGCCACGCGCTGCTGACCGGCACCGACGCGCTCACGTGGTGGTTCCTGGCCGCCTTCGCGCTGCCCGTCACCGCGGGCGTCGCGCTGCTGGCCGAGCGGCACCTTCGCGAGGACGAGCCGCCGCCCCCGCGCCGGCGGGCAGCCGCCTCCGAGCGCCGTGGGAAGGCGCTTGCGTAGAGTCTTCGGTCGCATGGCGATCATCGACGAGACCGACCAGACAGAGGCGACGAGCATCGATCCCGAGCAGCTGGACCTGTGCCTGCGCGTGCTCGCGGAGGCCGAGCGGCTGCCGAGCGGGCATCCCGACGCGCTCGCGATCCAGCGCGCGACCGCGAGCCTCTACAAGAAGATCAAGAAGCAGCGGCGCGTCGACAGACGCCAGTCGATCCTCGCCCACGACAACGCCGTCACGGCCGCGACCGCGACCGGCGCGCCGGGCCGGATCGACGACGAGACCGCGGGCATTCCGCTGCGCAGCAGCCTGCCCGGCGCCACGGCCGGGGTGCTGCGGCAGCCGCGCGGGTGTTACGTCTGCAAGAAGCGATACACCCACGTGGACGCCTTCTATCACCAGCTCTGCCCGGACTGCGCGAAGCTCAACCACGCCCGGCGGGACGCCCGTACCGACCTGACCGGCCGGCGGGCGCTGCTCACCGGCGGCCGCGCGAAGATCGGGATGTACATCGCGCTGCGGTTGCTGCGCGACGGCGCACACACCACCATCACCACCCGCTTTCCCAACGACGCCGTGCGCCGGTTCACCGCGATGGACGACAGCGCGGACTGGCTGCACCGGCTGCGCATCGTCGGCATCGACCTCCGCGATCCCGCGCAGGTGATCGCGCTCGCCGATTCCGTCACGTCCCAGGGGCCGCTCGACATCCTCATTAACAACGCCGCCCAGACCGTGCGGCGCTCGCCGGGCTCGTACTCACTGCTCGCCGATGCGGAACTGCAACCGCTGCCGGACGGTCCGCTGCCCGAGATCGAGACCTTCGGTCACACCGCCGATCGGCATCCGCAGGCGCTCGCCGCCTCGGTCTCCTCGAATCCGTTGCTGTCTGCCGCAGCGCTCGCCGGAACCGTTGCGGAGATCGGGGGAAACGCGCTCACGGCAGATGACCTGACCCGGCTCGCAATGGCTCCCGGATCCTCATCGCTGGAGAAGCACGCAGACGGGACGGCGATCGACGCGGGCGGTCTTGTGCCCGACGACCACCCGAAGCAGCGCTCGCTCGTGGCGATCG
>JAATFK010000002.1 GCA_015655225.1 Solirubrobacterales bacterium
AGTTCTCCGGCGGCATGCGCCGCCGCCTCGACCTCGCCGCCAGCCTCATCACCCGCCCGCCCCTGATCTTCCTCGACGAGCCCACGACCGGCCTCGATCCCCGCACCCGCGGGCAGATGTGGGACACGATCCGCGGCCTCGTCGCCAGCGGCTGCACCGTCCTGCTGACGACCCAGTATCTCGACGAGGCCGACCAGCTCGCCGACCGCATCGCCGTGATCGACCGCGGTCAGATGGTCGCCCTCGGCACGCCCGACGAGCTGAAGACCTCGGTCGGCGACTCCACCCTGCAGCTGCGGCTCGCCCCCGACGCCGACCGGGCCCTCGCCGCCGACGTCGTCCGCCGCGTCCTCGGCGAGGAGCCTCAGGTGACGCCCGAGTCGGGCGCGATGAACGTCGCCCTCGACGTCGCCGACCGCGCCGCCGACGTCCTGATCGCCCTCCGTCAGGCCGGCGTCGGGATCGACTCCGTCAGCGTCGCCAAGCCGACCCTCGACGAGGTCTTCCTCGCCCTCACCGGCCACGGCACCGGCGAGGGCGAGGACGAGCACGCCTCCGCCACCGACGCCACCGACGACCACGCCCTGGAGATGACCCGATGAGCACGACCACCCTCGAGCCCGAGACCGGCGTCCGCCTGCCCGCGCCCGTCGACCCGGCGGCCGCGGTCGCGCGGACGCGCTCTCGCAACACCTTCCGCGAGACCGTCAGCCAGACGTTCTCGATGGCGGGACGCGCCCTCAAGAAGATGCGCCGCAACCCGGAGCAGTTCTTCGACGTGACGCTCCAGCCGCTCCTCTTCACCGTGATGTTCGCCTACGTCTTCGGCGGCGCGATCTCCGGCAACGTCAAGAGCTACCTGCCCCTGATGATCCCCGGCATCCTCGCCCAGACCTGCCTGACGACCTGCATGGCGACCGGCGTCCAGCTCCGCGAGGACATGGACAAGGGCGTCTTCGACCGCTTCAAGGCGCTCCCGATCGCCCGCATCGCGCCGCTCGCCGGGCCGATGGTCGCCGACCTCGTGCGCTACACGATCGCCGCGACCCTCACGTTCGCGACCGGGATCGTGATCGGCTACCGCCCCGACGGCGGCGTCCTCGGCGTCCTCGGCGCGATCGTGCTCGCCGTCTTCACCGGCTGGTCGCTCGCCTGGGTCTTCACCTACATCGGCACGATCGCCCGCAGCGCCCAGAGCGTCCAGGGGATCTCGATGATGATCCTGTTCCCCCTGACGTTCCTCTCGAACGCCTTCGTCCCCGTCGGCACGTTGCCGGGCTGGCTCGCCTCGTTCGTGAAGGTCAACCCGGTCTCGCACCTCGTCTCCGCCGCCCGCGACCTCGCCAACCACGGCCACATCAGCGGCGAGGTCGGCTGGACGCTGCTGGCGAGCGTCGTCGTGATCGCGATCTTCGCGCCGCTCTCGGTCCGCAGCTACAACCGCCACCTCTAGGCAGCGCTAGCGAACGACCAGCTGGTCGAGGAGCGCCTTCGCCTCCTCGACCAGCTTGGGTCCCCGCCGCTCCCCGAGCTCGGCGAGCCGCGCCGCCAGCCGCCCGGGCGCGAGCGCCTCGACGTGCGGCACGATCCGCTCCCACGCCATCGTCGGGACCGTCCGGTTGTAGGCGAATCGCTCGGCCAGCGCCAGCAGGCGGATCGCCTGCTCCAGCTCGCCCACCGCCCGCAGCACGCTCCAGCTGCCGAGCGCGAACAGCACCCCGCCGACGATCGGGTAGTCGAGCTGGTAGCCGACGCCCTCCAGCACGACCGCGCCGTTGCGGCGACACGCCGCCACCAGCTCCCACGCGTCGTCCTCGTCCTCCGGCGTGCCGTAGTGGGCGAACGCGGTCAGCGCCGTCGACTCGCCGAGCAGCACCCACGGCTCCTGTCCCGACAACGTCATGCCGGGGAAGACGAGCGCGCGCATCCGCTCGACCGCGAGGCGGTAGGCGAGGAGCCCGGCCCGGTGGTCCCCGCGCGCGAGCGCCAGCTCGGCACGGCTGACCTGCACCGTGATGACGCCGCCGAACATCGTCTCGGCGTCCTCGATCCCCTCGATCAGGTCGATCTCCGCGGTGGCGTCGTCGAGCCGTCCGGCGGCGAGCGCGCAGAGTGCCAGCAGCGCGCGGAGCTGGACCACGTCGTCGTTCGCGCCGAGCCGTTCGAGCACCGGGAGCGCCGCGCTGGCGTGACCGGCGACGAGGTCGTGGCGGCCGACCTGCGCGGTCAGCTGCGCCAGCTGGGTGTGGAGGCTCGCCGCCGCCCACGGGCCGTCCGCCGTCCGCGTCAGCGACAGCGCCCGCTCCGCCGCCCGCAGCGCCCGGTCCTGGTCGCCGGTGTTCTCCCACACGAAGGCGAGCCACTGCTCCGCCATCAGCGTGGTCAGGCGGTCGGACCCGGCGGCGAGCGCCGTCAGCCGCTCGATCAGGGCCGACGGGTCGGCGGGGTCGAAGGTGAGCGTCGTCCGCGTCAGCGCCGCGATCCGGGGGTCGCCGTCGCTCCCCGGCCCGAGCTGCTCCAGCAGCATCCAGAGCGGCGCGGTGCGCTCGTCGAGCACGACCATCGCGTTGCGCAACGCGGTCGCGAGCGCCACGCGCGCCGCGTCGGCCAACGCCGGTGGCGGCGACCATCCGGCCAGCGCCTCGACGACCGCCTCCGTCAGCACGAGCACGCGCAGGTGCTCGCCGCGAATCGACCAGAGCACGCTGAGGCCGGCGAGCAGCTCGATGACCGTGTCCGCGGCGGACGCCGCGAGCGCCTCGCGCAGCACGTCGGCGAGGTTCGCCTCCTCCGCCGCGAGCGCGTCGATCGCGGCGAGCTGCTCGATGCTGAACGTGCACCGGCCGTGCTCCCAGGCGTAGCGCGCCGCCCAGGCCCACTGGGCGGCCCGCGCCTCGGCGTCCTCGCCGGCGGCGGCCAGCTGCAGCCGGCCGAACTCGCGGACCGTCTCCAGCATCCGGAAGCGCACGCCGCCGCCGGCCTCGCGCACGCTCAGGAGCGACTGGTCGGCGAGGCTCTGCACCGTCTCCAGCGGATCGCC
>JAATFK010000012.1 GCA_015655225.1 Solirubrobacterales bacterium
ATGCGGGCGCGCTCGTCGGTCGCCGCCTCGGTGATGTCCTCGCCCTTGAAGATGATCTGCCCCTCGGTCACGTCAAGGTTCGGGTGACCCATCACGACGTTGGCGAGCGTCGACTTGCCAGAGCCGTTCGGGCCCATCAGCGCGTGGATCTCGCCCTTGCCGATCGCGAGGTCCAGACCTCTGAGGATCTGTCTGTCGCCAGCGCGGACGTGGAGGTTGCGGATTTCGAGCTCGGCCATGGTCTCCGTCGGGTTCGTGGGGATGGTCAGACCGCCGGAGCGGCTGCCGCGGCAGGCGCGGTCGCCACGGCGGGAGCGGTCAGCGGGTGCAGGCCGGCCTCGCGCCGGGAGAACTCCACCAGCTCGGCGAGCGTGGTGGCCTGGAGCGAGCGGGCGATCCCGCCCTGCACGCGCATCCAGAGCAGCTTGGTGGCACAGGTGTGGCCGGCGTCGGGCGCGGCGTGCGAGCACAGCACGCGCTCGGTCTGGTCGGTCACGAAGCACTCCATCGGCGCGATCGCGCCTTCGAGCGCGAGCACGACCTGGTCCATCGTGATCTCCTCGGCGGGCCGGGCGAGCCAGTAGCCGCCGTGCGCTCCGCGAGCACTCATCACGAGCCCCGCCTTCTTCAGTCTCGCGACGACCTGCTCCAGGTACGCGAGCGGCAGCGACTCGGCCGCGGCGATCACCTTCAGGCTGGTCGGCTGCTCCGGCGTCTGCCGGCCCAGCTCGACCATCAGGCGGACCCCGTACTCGGCCTTGGAGGAGAAGATCATCGGCTCAAATCCTACCACCGGGGTTGGATAAGCCAGGGCGACGAATCGCGATGACGTCGGTCATAGTGGTGGACTGCGATGACCGCTGAGCAGACCCCCATCCTCGCGGCTCCCGGCGAGGTCGCCGAGCTGGCGCGCCTGGCGCGCGCCTCCGGGCGGCTCGGGATCGACACCGAGTTCATGTCCGAGGGCCGCTACCGCGCGCTGCTCTGCCTCGTGCAGGTCGTCGCGCCCGACCCCGACGCGCCCGACGGGCTGCGGATCGCGCTGTTCGACCCGCTCGCGACCCTCGACCCGACGCCGCTCGCGGAGGTGCTCGCCGATCCCGAGATCGAGATCGTGCTGCACGCCGCCCGCCAGGACGTGGCGATCCTGCGACGCGCGTGGCGGACCGAGATCCACAACGTCTTCGACACGCAGGTCGCGGCCGGCTTCGCCGGCTTCGGCGCGCAGACCGGCTACGGCAACCTGCTCGGCGGCCTGCTCGGGCTGCACGTCGGCAAGACCGCCAGCTACACGCGCTGGGACGCCCGCCCGCTGTCGGAGGAGCAGCTCTCCTACGCGCGCGAGGACGTGCTCCACCTGCTGGAGCTGAGCGACGAGCTGCACCGCCGGCTGGAGGCGAGCGGCCGGCTCGAATGGGCGCGCGAGGAGTGCCGCCGGATGGAGGGCGCGACTGACGAGCGCGATCCCGAGACCGCCTTCGAGCGGCTCGGCCGCGCCGGCTCGCTCGACGGCCGTTCGCGCGCGGTCGCGCAGCAGGTCGCCGCCTGGCGCGAGCGCACCGCCCAGGAGGAGGACAAGCCGGTCGGCACGATCCTGCCCGACCCGGCGCTCGTCGAGATCGCCAAGCGCAAGCCGTCGCAGCCGTCCGAGCTGGAGCAGATCCGCGGCCTGCACGGCGGCCACCTGCGCCGCCGCGGCCCCGCGATCATCGCCGCCGTCGACCGCGGCCGCGACGCCGAGCCGCTTGCGCGCGATCCCCGCCGGCCGGGCTCCGAGCCCGGTGACGCGCCGTTGATCTCGCTGATCGAGGCGGTCATCCGGGCGCGCGCGCTGGAGGCCGAGCTGGCCTACGAGCTGGTCGCCTCGCGCTCGGAGCTGGAGCAGATCGTGATCGCCGCCCGGCGCGGCGACGAGGAGCCCGACGTGCGGGCGCTGAACGGCTGGCGACGCGAGCTGGTCGGCGAGGAGATCGCCGAGCTGCTCGCGGGCGAGCGGGCGGTCACGATCGCCGACGGCCGCCTGACGGTCGGCGAGCGCGACGGCGCCACCCCGGCCTAGGCGCCGCATCCGGCCGCCGCTCCACTGAGCGGCAACGCGCCCGCTGCATGAATTCGTGCTGCGCTGGCGCGCGTGCCTGCCGATCCCTAGGGTCGACCCGCCGATGCGCCGACCCCGTCCGTCCACATTCATGCCGATCGCGGCGGCCGCCCTCGTCGCGGCCGGCGGGATCGCCGCGTCCGCTCCGGCCGCCTCGCCGATGGATCTGGTGCTCGACAACGGCGGCGCGAGCCACTCGACGGCGACCGCGTCTTCGGGCGGCGGCGCCGGCATGACGAGCACCGACGGCTCCGGCAGCTCGGGCGGCGGCGCCGCGCCCGGGAGCACGCCTCCCGCGACGACGACGAAGACGACCGCGACCACGCCGACGACGATCGCGACGACGCCGGCCCCCGCGCCCGCCGTTCCCGAGCCGAAGACGAGACCGCTGCACCTGCACGCCGCGTCGCTGAGACAGGACGGCCAGGCGCTCGTCCTGTCGCTCTCGACCAGCGACCCCTGGACCGCGGCCTCGCTCCTGCGCGGCAAGCGCTCCCTCTGCGTGCGGCTCGTCTACAGCGCGAGCGGCGGCTTCCAGTCGCGCGACGTCTGCGCCAACCGCCGCGGCAGAGGCATGACGATCGCCCGCGTGCTGCGCTCCGGCGGCCACGGTCCGCTGCACACGCTCGCGGGCGCGACGACGAGCCGCCCGAGCACGCGCACCCTCACCGCGCGCCTCGATCCCACCAAGATCGGCCTGCCCTACGCCTCGGTGCGCTGGCGCGCGCTCTCGACCACGGACGGC
>JAATFK010000519.1 GCA_015655225.1 Solirubrobacterales bacterium
CCGAGGTAGGGCGAGGCGTCAAGGTTTGTGACGAGGGCCTGCAGCGGGTGGCTCTCGTCGTATCTCGGCGCCGGGATGTGCTCGACGATCAGGTCCATCAGCGGTCTGAGATCGGTGCCGTCGACCGGGTTGTCGGGGTCGAAGTCGACCGACGCCCACCCGTCCTTCGCGTTCGTGTAGACGATCGGGAACTCGATCTGCGACTCGTCCGCGTCGAGGTCGAGGAACAGCTCGTAGACCTCGTCGATCACCTCGGCGATGCGCGCGTCGGGCCGGTCGACCTTGTTGATCACGAGGATCACCGGGAGGCGGCTCTCGAGCGCCTTGCGCAGCACGAAGCGCGTCTGCGGCAGCGGCCCCTCGCTCGCGTCGACGAGCAGCAGCACGCCGTCGACCATCGTCAGACCGCGCTCCACCTCACCGCCGAAGTCGGCGTGGCCGGGCGTGTCGATGATGTTCACCTTCACGTCGCCGTGCTGGACCGCGGTGTTCTTCGCGAGGATCGTGATGCCCTTCTCGCGCTCGAGGTCCATCGAGTCCATGACGCGGTCGTTCACGTCCTGGTTGGCGCGGAAGGCGCCGGACTGCCAGAGCAGCCCGTCGACGAGGGTCGTCTTGCCGTGGTCGACGTGGGCGACGATTGCGACGTTGCGGAGATCTGTGCGAAGAGCCATAGGGACTGGCGAGGATAGCGGGCGGGTCGTCCGTGACACCGCCCGCTAGGCTGATGGGGCGGGCGAACGTCAAGGCTCCCGCGCGCAGTGCCGGACCCAGAACCCTCTCTACAGCCCTCCGCAGGAGTCGACCGTGCTGGTTGACGTCCTCGTCGCCTTCCTGCTCGTGGCGGCCAACGGCTTCTTCGTCGCGGTCGAGTTCTCGCTCGTGCGGCTGCGCCCGACGCAGGTCTCGGAGTTGGTGGAGGAGCGTCGCCCCGGCTCGAAGTCGGTCGCCCACGCGCTGCTGCACATCGACGCCTACCTGGCCGCGTGCCAGCTCGGCATCACGCTCGCCTCCCTGGCCCTCGGCGTCGTCGGCGAGCCGGCCTTCCACCACCTGCTGGAGAAGCTCTTCGGCGAGAGCTCGCACGGAGACAGCGTCGCGGTGGCGGGCGCCTTCTCGTTCGTCCTGATCACGCTCCTGCACGTCGTCGCGGGCGAGCTGGCGCCCAAGAGCGTCGCGATGGCCCGCACCACGCGCGTGGTCCTGCTGCTGGCGCCGCCGATGCGCGCCTTCTACTTCGTCACGCGGCCGGTCGTCGACATCTTCAACGGCCTCGGCAACCTGATCCTGAAGCCGTTCGGGATCCCGCCCGCGAGCGAGGGCGGCCACAGCCCCCACAGCGAGGGCGAGCTGCTGACACTGCTGCAGCAGAGCTCCGACCAGGGGCTGATCGAGCCGGAGGAGCGGGAGCTGTCGGAGAACGCGCTCGTCTTCGGCGACCGGCGCGCGCGGGAGATCATGACCCCGCGCCCCGAGATCGTCTACGTCACCACCGCGGACACGCTGGAGGAGGCCGCCGAGCGCGCCGCCGACGGCCACTCGCGCCTGCCGCTGTGCGACGCCGACGGCGGCCTCGACGCCCCGCTCGGGATGATCCACGCCCGCGACCTCCTGCGCGTCTTCGCGCTCCACGACCCGCGCAGGCCGCCGCTGATGGAGCTGGCGCGCCCGATCGCGCGCGTCTCGGAGTCGACCCGGATCGACGAGCTGCTGCGCGTCCTGCGCCGCGACCGCCGCCATCTCGCGCTGGTCGACGACGAGCACGGCACGATCGTCGGCCTCGTCACGATCGAGGACATCCTGGAGGAGCTGGTCGGCGAGATCGAGGACGAGTTCGACGACGAGGGCGAAGGCGCCCAGCTCGCGATCGAGCGCGACGACGACGGCCAGCTCCACGTCGACGGCGGCGCCTCCGTGCGGCTCGTCGCCGAGCAGCTCGGCTACGAGCTGGAGGAGGACCTGCACGAGGCGACGATCGGCGGCTACGTGCTGGAGGAGCTGGGGCGGCTGCCCGAGGTCGGCGAGCAGGTGCGCCTCGACGGCCTCACCCTGGAGGTCGAGGCCGTGCGCGGCACCCGCATCATGCGCCTGCGCGTGCTGGAGCCGGCGGAGGCGACCGACGGCGACGACGGCGCCCGCGACTGAGACGCGGACCATCCGGTCTGCGCGCCACACTGCCGCCGACAGCAGTTGACACGACGGCGCTCGCCAGTCACGGTGACGCCGATTCACAGGTCGCCCTCACCGTACGTGGTCATCGCGAGCAAGGAAGACGAATGGGACTGCTGGACAAGGCGACGAAGCTCGCCGCCGCCGCGAGAGTGCAGCTGGAGACGGCGCGCGAGCAGCTAGACGACCCGACCGCCCGCCGCGAGCCCGACCCCTCCGACGACGGCGCCGGCGCCGCACCAGCGGCGCTCGACGACACGCTCGTGCGCCGCGCGATCGCGAACGGCGCCCCCGATCCCGCGACGCTCCTCTCCAGCGCCCAGGCCTCGGCCGCGATCGGCCACGTCCTCGGCGGCCCCAACCTGACCCACGCCGACCGCGCGATCGGCGTCGCCTACGAGTCGACCGGCCCCGATGGCGAGCTATGGCGCGTGGAGGCCAGCAGCTGGCACGGCGACCCGGAGCGCTTCGACGCCGCCGCCTGCTTCCACGAGACGATCGTCCCCCGCGTCGGCGGCGTGGAGGTCGACGGGCTTGGCGATCAGGCGCTCTGGGACGGCACGCGCCTCTACGTCCTCGCGCGCGACCGGCTGATCGAGGTCGCGACGCGCGCGCCGGACGGCACCAGCGCCGAGCAGGCGACCGCCGTCGCCCGCTGCGTCCTCGCCAACCTGGGCGACTGAGCGCCCGGAATCTGCTCCATCGGGCCAAGGCGGCCCGTCGGCG
>JAATFK010000644.1 GCA_015655225.1 Solirubrobacterales bacterium
GCCGAGGTTGTTCACGAGCACGTCGACGTGCGGCAGCGCCGCGAACAGCGTCTCCGCGCCGGCGGCGGTGCCGAGGTCGGCGGCCACGCCGTCGACCGTCGCGCCCGGCTCCGAGGCCCGCAGGTCCGCGACGGTGTCGTCGACCCGCGCTGCGTCGCGGCCGTTGATGGTCACCGCGGCGCCTGCGGCGGCGAGGCCGGCGGCGATCGCCCGGCCGATCCCCTGGGTCGAGCCCGTGACGAGGGCGGTGCGGCCGGTCAGGTCGATGCGCATCGCGCTACTCCGCGCCCGCGCCCGCGAACGCGTCGACGCCGGTCAGCTCGGCCGACACCGTCCACAGCCGGGCGGCCGCGTCGGGGTCGATCGCGTGGGCGTCGACGCCGTGCAGGCGTGCGTTCGGCGAGCCGACCTCGGTCGGCTCCGCGATGTCCGCGTCCTCGCAGTAGACGCCGCCCATGCCGTGCAGGCGCGGGTTGGTCGCCGCCCAGGTCGAGGTCGAGGCGCCCTGCTCGGGCGTCTTGAAGCGCTCGTTCACGGTGCCGTCCTCGTCCATCCAGCCGGAGGCGATCATCTCCTCGCGGGCGAGGTGGCGCTGCAGCGGGGTCATGATCCCGCCGGGATGCGCCGCGAAGGCGCGGACGCCGGCGTCCTGCCCGAGCGCGTCGAGCTGGACGGCGAACAGGCTGTTCGCGGTCTTCGCCTGGCCGTAGGCCTGCCACTTGTCGTAGCCCTGCTCGAACATCAGGTCGTCGAAGCGGATCGGCGAGAGCTTGTGGCCGGTCGAGGAGAGCGCGACGACGCGCGCGCCGCCGTCGGCCGCGAGCAGCGGCCAGAGCAGGTTCGCGAGCGCGAAGTGGCCGAGGTGGTTGGTCGCGAACTGGGACTCCCAGCCGGGCCCGACGCGTGTCTCGGGGTTCGCCATGATCGCCGCGTTGTTGATCAGGACGTCGAGCGGCCGACCGGCGTCGAGGACGCGGTCGGCGAAGGCCTGGACGCTCTCGAGGTCGCCGAGGTCGAGCTCGTCGACGGTGACGCGGCTGACCCCGTCGAGCACCTCGGCGGCGTGCGCGGGGCGCCGCGCGGGGACGATCACCTCGGCGCCGGCGGCGGCGAGCGCCTGGACGGTCTCGAGACCGAGGCCCGAGTAGCCGCCCGTGACGATCATGAGCTGGCCGGAGAGGTCGAGTCCGCGCAGGACGTCGGTGGCGGTGCTGCGCGGACCGAAGCCGGAGTTGATGGGCTGCTGTGGGGTGGAGGGCATGCACCTCACGGTAGGCCTTCGAGCGCGCTCGAAGTCAAGCGCGCTACCAGGTGCCGCGGTGCACGACCTCGTCGAAGGGGCGCCGGTCGGGTCTCTGGATCGGCTTCAGCGGACGGTTCGCGGGATATCCGAGGTCGATCAGGTAGGCGGCGACGCGGTCCTCCGGGAAGCCGAGCAGCTCGCGCGCCTTCTCCTGGTCGCCGACGGCCGAGTGGCCGCTGCCGATCCCGAGGTCGGCGGCCGCGACCATGATCGCCATCGTCGCCTGGCCGAGGTCGTAGCGGGCGATCCCGAATTCGCGACTGGCCGGGTCGAAGTCCGTGGTGATCAGCGCGATCGTCGCTGCCGAGGTGGCAATGTGGCTGCCGCCTCTCCAGACGGTCGCGAGCTGCTCCAGCTGCGCCCGGTCGGTCACGACGACGAAGTCCCACGGCTGCCAGTTGCGCGAGGAGGGCGCGCGGCGGCCGGCTTCGAGGATGCGGTCGAGCGCGTCGTCCGGCAGCGGCCGGTCGTCGAACTCGCGGACGTTGCGTCGGGAGGTGATCGCGTCCCAGGTCTCCATCTCAGCGCCTTTGCTCGGGGTCTCGTGGGACTCTAGGGGCAGCGCGCCAACGGACGCCGTCCGCCGGTGGCTGCGACGATGCGACCGTGACGGCCGAGAGCTTCCACGACTTCTTCGTCGCCGCGGCCGGCGTCGCCGGGGCGCTGATCGGACTGCTGTTCGTGGCGATCTCGGTCGCGACCGAGCGCCTCACCGGCCCGACCGCCTCGCAGGCGCACCGTGTGGGGGCCTCCGCGGCGCTGACGGCGTTCTCGAACGCCCTGACGGTCTCGCTCTTCGCGCTGATCCCCCATATGCGGTCGGCTGGCCGACGACGGTCGTGGGGGTGATCGGGCTGCTCTTCATCGCCGGGTCGCTGATCTCGCTCCAGCGCGCGAGACGGACCGAGCCGACCGCGCTGCGCGACGACGCGTTCGTCTTCAGCCTCGGGGTCGTGTTCGCCTTGCAGATGGCATCTCCCGCGCCTGGGAGCTGATCGGCGGGCCGTCGGTCGGCCTCCGCCGCCAGCTCCAGCAGACGCTGAGAGAGCGGGGGGAGGATGGGGGTGGCTGACGAGCTTGCCTTTACTTGAGGACTGATAAAGTAAAGGCATGGCACGAGTCAGTTCGAAGAACCAGGTCACGCTTCCGGTCGAGGCGATGCGCGCGGCCGGGCTGCACGCCGGTGACGAGGTGACGGTGCGGCCGATCGGCGACGGCGAGGTCGTCGTCGTCGCCCGCGGCTCGCGGGTCCGTCGCCATGCTGGCATCGCCGCGGGGATCTACCGCGAGGGCGAGCTCGAGCGACTGCGCGACGAGTGGGAGCGCTGATCCTCGACGCCAGCGTCCTGATCGGACTGCTGGACCGGACCGACGCCCATCACGCCCGCGCGGTCGACGACGTCGAGGCCGCCGACCGCGCCGGACGTGCGCTGCTGACGGCGGCGAGCGCCTACAGCGAGGCGTTGGTGGCGTTCGCGCGAGCAGACCGTCTCCCCGACGCGCGCGATGCGATCGCGGGGATCGGGATCGCGGTCGTGCCGCTGACGGGTGAGATCGCCGAGCAGGCGGCGGAGCTGCGGGCCGCACATCGAGGTCTGCGGCTGCCCGACGCGATGGTGCTGGCAACCGCGCGCGAACGCGGTGGCGGCCTGCTCACCTACGACGAGCGGCTCGCGCGCGTCGCCGACGCCTAGGCCGCCCGCATCAGCGGCCCCGCCCGCTACCCCCGCTGCTTCGCCGCGTACAGCGCCGCGTCGCCGCGGGCGATCAGGGTGTCGAGCGTGTCGCCCTCCTCGAGCTGGGCGAAGCCGACGCTGATCGACGCTCCGGGGTGGCGGCGGCGCAGCGTCGCCTGGATCGCGTCGAAGCGGGCGCTCGCGTCGGCGAGGCAGGCGTCGGGCAGCGCGCAGACGAACTCGTCGCCGCCGAAGCGCACGACCGGGTCGTAGGAGCGCAGGTTCGCCCGGATGCTCGTCACGAC
>JAATFK010000170.1 GCA_015655225.1 Solirubrobacterales bacterium
GCGCAGGAACGCGACGGCCGCGGCCATGTTCGCCCCGGCGTCGAACGTCCCCTCGGGCAACGGCCTCGGCTTGCCGCACGCGCAGCGGTACCCGTCGATCGTCTGCATGAACCCGCCGCCCACCTGGTGCCAGCTCGTGACCATCTCGTAGACGTGCTCGTGCTCGTCAGCCATCGTCGGCGGCCGACTTCATCGCGAGGACGAACGGGTCGAACATCAGGCCGGTCGTCGGCGTGCCACGCTCCCACGGCCCGAGGTGCGGCGGCTTGCGGGGGCGCCGGTAGACCTGGGCGCGCCACAGCTCCACGTCGTGCGGGGCGTCGCTGCTGCCAACGAGGACAACGACGCACTCGGCGTGGTCGGTGGCCTCCTCACCCCGTGCCTGCTGCTCGGGCGTCGGATGGCCGACGTACGCCATGAAGACGGTGGCCCAGCGCACGAGGCCGTAGAGCATGATCGCGTCGCGCAGCCCCGTCGCCATGAGCACCTGCCCGATCTCCGTGCCGACGTACGCCGACGGCACCTCGACGACCTGGGCGACGCCGTCCTCGGCGTCAGGATCCAGCAGCATGACGGGCGCCCAGTCGCCCTCGGGCGGGAGGCGCTTGGCCTGCGACTTGACCGCGCCGAGGGCTCGGTCCCGGTGCTCATCTCGGGTCATCGGGTGGGCTCCAGTACTGGGTCGGATGGATCGACGCCGTTGGCCTCGGCCATCGAGCGGTAGTCGGGGAAGAGGTCGGCTCCGGCCGCGTCTACGTCCGTCCAGCTGAACTTCTCGTCGAGCAGCCGCATTCGAACCTGGAGGTTATGGTCGGCGCCGGTCGATAGCAGCGCGCCGGCGCACGTCGTCGGCCGGTCGGTCCCGGCCATGTGGCAGCCGAACGTCCGGTCGGCCATGTCGTAGGCAGTCTGCGCGCTGATGCGAAACGCCTCGGCGGGGAACGTCCCGGCGTTCTCGCGACGCCACGGACACTCCGGGCACGGCTTCGCGCAGAACGCGCTCCCGCCCCGGACAGTGACGACGGCGTGGTCCTCGTCGGCGAGCCGCCGTCCGATCTCAGTCATCGTCGGTCCCCGGCATGAGCGCCAGCCCGTCGGTGTCGGCGAGGCCGAGTTCGCGCGCCCTCGCAGTGACGATCGCCTCCATGTCGGCGCGCGCCTTCTGGACGACGTTCTCGGCGTGCTCGCTCAGCGACTTCGCTGCGTACGTCATGTTGGCGGGCGCGTTCCCGAGGACGATGCCGAGGTTGCGGATGTTCGCCTTTGTCGGCTTCTCCTCGACGAGCGCGAACGCCTCGCGGATCTCCTCGAGCGATCTGTCGGCCGCGCCGCGTACCTCCTTCATCGACTCCTGCATCCGGGGCGCGTACGGGAACTCGGGGATGTCCCAGTCGTCCTCTCGGCGGCGGATGGTGCAGGGGACGCCCGAGCCGCTGCCGACGGACGAAACGAACGCGGCCCACTGCGACTCGGACATGACGAACTCGAGGAACTCGTCCTCGCGATGCAGCCAGTCGCGGCTCAGGTCGCGCTGTCGCGACGCCGTCGCGACCCGGACGGCGATGTAGCTGTTGTGGCGGATCTCCGAGTCGAAGAGGACGGCGTCGCCGCCGCTCGCGCGGTGGACGCTCGCGAGTCCCCACGAGGGGTGGACCTCGACGCCGTGCTCGTTCGTCGTCGGGTCGGTCGTCTTGCGCGGCATCAGGCGTCGTGATGGTAGACGGAGGCCGCGTCGCGGTCGGGCCGCAGCCTGCGGTACTGCGGGTGCCGCAGACCCCCTGCCAAGACGCCCATGTGCCGGACCTCGATGACGGCGCGCTCCGCGACAAGGCGGTCGGCGTTCTCGGTCAGCCAGATCCGTGTCCGCAGGTCCATGCCCGAGCAGCGCCCGCGCTCGACGAGCCGCCCCGTCGCCGGGTCGCGCTGCGCGAAGACGACGGCGCCGATCATCCCCGCGAAGCCGTTCTCGCCGGGCTTGAAGCCGACGACGACGCCCTCAACGGTGTGGGTCGCCTTGAGCTTCCGCCAGCCATGCCCGCGCCTGCCCGAGGCGTACGGCGCGTCGAGCGCCTTGACCATCGACCCC
>JAATFK010000178.1 GCA_015655225.1 Solirubrobacterales bacterium
CGACGCGTTGCGCGAGGACCTCGCGGAGCTGGAGGAGGCGGGACCGGACGAGACGCCGGACGCGATCGTCCTCGGCGACCTCGGCGCCGCCTTCGACGACGCGCTCCTCAACCGCGCCTTCCGCCTGCTGATGGACGGCGCCGAGCTGATCGCCCTGCAGCACAACCGCTTCTACCGCCGCGCCGGCGGGCTGACGCTCGACGTGGGCGCCTACGCCGCCGCGCTCGAGTACGCGACCGGGCGCGCGGCGCTCGTCGTCGGCAAGCCGTCGCGGCAGTTCTTCGGCGCCGCGCTCGCGGACCTCGGCGCCGATGCGGCGGACGCGGTGATGGTCGGCGACGACGTCGAGGCCGACGTGGACGGCGCGCTCGCCGCCGGCATCGACGGGGTCCTCGTGCGCACCGGCAAGTACCGCGCCGACCTCGTCGAGGCCTCCGGCGTCGTCCCGACCGCGACCCTCGACTCGATCGCCGACCTCCCGGCGTGGCTCGCGGGGCGCTAGACGCGCTCGTCGCGCGGCGCGCGCGCGACCGCCGCGCGGATGCACTGTTTCCAACGGCAACAAGGAGCGACGCGACATGGCGAAGGCGATCATCTTCTCGCAGTTCGGTGGACCGGACGTGCTGCAGCTGACGGAGGTCCCGGAGCCGCACGCCGGGCCCGGCGAGGTGCGCGTGCGCGTGCACGCGGTCGGCATCAACCCGCTGGAGAGCCAGATCCGCGTGGGCGCGATGGAGGCGGTCTTCCCGACCACCTTCCCGAGCGTGCCGGGTCTGGAGCTGGCCGGCGTCGTGAACGAGGTCGGCGAGGGCGTGACCACGCTGGCGGTCGGCGACGAGGTGCTCGGCTGGGGCGCCGGCAGCTACGCCGAGCTGGTCGTGACGGGAGCCGAGCAGCTGGCGCTCAAGCCGGCCGCGATCAACTGGGAGGAGGCGGCGGCGCTGCCGGTCGCGGGCGAGACGGCGGCGCGGGGACTCGACGCGCTCCACGTGGTGAGCGGCGAGACCGTGCTGATCCACGGCGCCTCGGGCGCGGTCGGGTCGGTCGCCGTGCAGCTCGCCGTCGCGCGCGGCGCGACCGTGATCGGCACCGCGAGCGCGGCGAATCAGGAGTACGTGCGCGGGCTCGGAGCGACGCCCGTGGTCTACGGCGAGGGCCTGGTCGAGCGGGTGCGGGCGGTCGCTTCCTCGGGGATCGACGCGGCGCTGGACGCGGCCGGCTACGACGCGATCGAGCCGTCGATCGAGCTGACCGGGGGGACCGAGCGGGTGGCGACGATCGCCGACGCCCCGGGCTCCGCGCAGTTCGGGGTGCCGTTCCTGGCGGGAGCGGCGACGCCGCCGGCGTCGAGCCTGGGGGAGGCGCTGGGGCTGATCGAGGCGAGAGCGCTGCGGCTGACGGTCGCGCAGACGTTCCCGTTCGCGCAGGCGGCCGACGCGCAGACGGCGAGCGTCGAGGGCCACCTGCCCGGGAAGCTCGTGCTGGTGCTCTAACGAGTGCGGGTGGCGACCGGTCTGACGCGCAGGGAGAAGAACAGCAGGGTGCCGAAGAGGGCCGTGAGCGAGGCGGTGACGGCCTCGACCAGCGCGTGCAGGATGACGTAGACGAGGCCGCTGTAGATGTGGTCGAGGGCGAGACCGACGAGGGCGCCGGCTCCGCCGAAGAGGATGCCGGAGGCGATCACGCAGCCGAAGACCTCCCACCAGCGGTCTCTGACGAGCGCGTCGCTGCGCTGGAGCGCCTCGCGCGGGGAGGAGCCGTCGAGGACGGCGGACTGGGCGGCGAAGTACCAGCGGATCGCGAGCCAGATGCCGGGGATGATGATCAGGAGGAAGCCGACGAGGACGCCGGTCGTGTAGAGGGCGACGGCGCCGAGGGCGGCCGGCAGCCGGGGCCCCGCCTCCCTCAGAGCGCGGCGCGCGTCCGGAGCGATCCCATTCCCCATGTCGCGGACGATCACCGCGTGCATCGAGGTGACGAAGGCGGGGATCACGAGGCTCGCGAGGATCACGGAGACGCTGGCGGCGGCCCCCTTCTCATGGCCGTGCGAGCCGTTGTGAAAGTCGCCGCCCCAGACCCCGTCGACCAGCACCGCGAGCGGAGCGACGACCAGCAGGGTCACGGACAGAAAGACGCCGGCGTGATGCCGGAACAGGTCGATCGCCGTCTGCAACATCTCCCCCAGCTCCCGAGGACGGTCGAGCTGAAGCGGCGGCGGGGTGTCTGCGGCCATGACGGCGCGAGGGTATCGGTTGGGGGCGTGATGCGGGTGACGCGCCTGGGGGTTCGCGCAACGGCCAATCGGGTGCGGCGGCTCGAAGACATCAAAGTTGCTGCCCCTGAGGGGAAGCAACTTTGACCTGTCCCGTCGATTGCCGTGGTCCGGCAGCGCCGCGGCCTGACGCCTCAGTCGTCGCCGTCGGCCAGCTCGGCGTCGACGTGCCCCAGGGTCTCGGCGAACCAGACGAGCGACGAGGTAGGGACGACGAGGGCGTCAGCGACGCGGCGAAGCACGTCGTAGGTCGCAGGGATCTCGCCGGCCTCCAGAGCGAGGAGGTACGCCGGGCGCATGTGGGCCTCGTCGGCCAATTCCTCGACCGACAGCTTCGCGGTCACGCGATGCCGGCGAATGGCCTCACCGAGGAAGACATGGTGCGCGGCAGGAACGCCGCGCGGGTTACGCTGGTCGTGCATCGGAGTTACAGCTCCTTTGCCGGGCC